>JADGNT010000824.1 GCA_017883345.1 Candidatus Solibacter sp.
GTTGCCTATGCGGGTTTCGAAATCTTCAGTGCGTGGTGGGGCGAGAAAATCGGCGCGCGCCGCGTGCTGGCGCGCATCGTCATCTGGTGGTCGGCATTCACCATGGCTACCGCCGGAGCATGGAACTACTCCAGCCTCCTGGTCATACGCTTCCTCTTCGGCGCCGGAGAAGCCGGCGCGTGGCCCAACGCCGCGCTGGCGTTCTCGCGCTGGATTCCGCTGCGCGAACGCGGTCGCGTGCAGGGCTTCTTCTTCGCCGCGGCGCACGTTTCGGGCGGCATCACGCCCCTGCTGGTGGCCTGGCTCCTCGCCTTCCTTCCCTGGCGCGGCGTCTTCCTCCTCTGCGGATGCATCGGCGGTATTTGGTCCGCCGCCTGGTACCGTTGGTTTCGCGATGAACCCCGCGACCACCGCCGCGTCAATCAAGCCGAGGCGCTCCTCATCGAATCCGAACGCCAGATTGGCCGGGACGCGCACCATGGCAAGGCGCTGTGGCGTGCGCTGGCCTCCTCCCCGAACGTCTGGTGCCTGTGTCTCGCCTATCTTTCCAATAGCTACGGCGCTTACTTCGTGATGACGTGGCTGCCCACTTATCTGGCGGAGAACCGCGGCTTCGAGAAACAGTCCCTCAGCCTCTTCGCCGGATTGCCCCTCCTGCTCAGCGTCTTCGGCGATATCTCTGGCGGCGCCGTCACCGATTGGGCCTCGCGCGTCTTCGGACTTCGCCTCGGCCGCGCCGCCGTTTCGGTCGCCGGATACTCGGTCGCTGCAGCGGCCATGTTCTCCGCCGTCTACGCCGCCACCCCCGTGATGGCGGCCTGCCTGATCGCCGTCGCCGTGGCCGCTTCCATGTTCACGCTCAGTCCCAGTTGGGCGGCTTGCATGGACATCGGCGGCGAAAACACCGCGGTGCTCAGCGCCGCCATGAATACCACCGGCCAACTTGGCTCCATCCTCAGTCCGGTGGTCACCGGGTGGATCGTGTACCGGTTCGCCGACTGGCAAATGCCCCTGCTCATCATGGGCGGCCTCTATACGCTATCCGCCATCCTGTGGACTCAGGTAGACCCCCGCCAGCGCCTGCGGGCAACGCCACACGTCGCGTGATGATACAGTATCGCCTGAAAGGATCTGAAATGAACCGAACAGTCTATGCCGCACTCCTCCCCGTCCTGGGCCTGACCGTTTGGGCCATGGCCCAAACTCCGGGCGACCCTCTGATCGAGGGACTCCGTAACGTCGAAGTGGCATCCGTGGCTGACGCCATGGAACAACTGTATGGCCAGAAGGCATACATGTCTCACGACATGCGCCCCATCTCGAAAACCAAATTTGCCGGCCCCGCCTACACCGTGCTTTTGAAAAAAGAAGAGCACAAGGAAGGTTCCAAAGCCTCGCAGGGCATGCTGGATGCCATCGACGCAGCCCCTCCCGGCTCGGTCTACGTCATGGTGCTGGAGAACGGATTGGACTACGCGGGCATTGGGGCCCTCATGTCCACGGCGATGAAGGTGCGCGGCTTGACCGGCGCCGTCGTCGATGGGTCGGTGCGCGACACGCCACAACTCGCCCGCATACAGTTCCCCGTATTCAGCCGCGGCGTGGCGCCCTCCACCACCATCAATCATTTCCGCTTCGCCGGCGCCAACATTCCGGTCACCTGCGCGGGCGCTCGCGTGAACCCCGGCGATATCATCGTGGCCGACGAGGATGGCGTGGCGGTGGTGCCGCGCGCGCACGCCGCCGAAGTGCTCAAGAAGGCCGAAGAGTTGGACAACACCGAACACACCATGCTGCCCTTCATTGAGAAGTTCAAATCCATCAAGGAAGCCGTCGCCAAGTTCGGCCGCATCTGATGCCGCACCGTAGCGTAGCCTTCCAGGCTGCCATGCCCCCATTCATGGGGGCATATCCGAGTTATCCATGCTATAGTGCATACCGGTCCGGAGGAGCAAGCGCGTGGTCACAAACGGCCGCATCAAACAGTCGCTGGCGTACTGGTGCCTCAATGCCACCGAGTGGAAGTGGAGTATCGATCGCATCTGCGAAACCGCGGTCCATCTGGGCTGCCCGAGCGTCGAACTAGCGCCGCCGGAGCTATGGCCGGTCGTCGCCAAGTACGGCTTGCAGAATGCCCTGGTGCACAACGGCATGCCCGACCCCGCGTTTGCCAGGGGCCTGAACAATCCGCGGAATCACGAGGAGATTTTCGCGCGCACCAAGGGAATCATCGATCGGTGCGCCGATTTCGGCATCCCCAACGTCATCGCCTTCACGGGCTACAAATGGCTGGATGCTTTCGACGCCGCGAGCGGCGAAATCTCCCAAGAACAAGGGGCGGAGAACACCATCGCCGGGCTCCGCGAACTGGCGGCGTACGCGGCGCCCCGGAACGTCACCGTCGTCCTCGAACAACTCAACACGCGCGACGATTCGCACCCCATGAAAGGCCACCCGGGGTATCAGGGGGACGACATCGATTACTGCGCCGAGATCGTCCGGCGGGTCGATTCCCCTCACGCCAAACTGCTGTTCGATGTGTACCACGTGGCCATCATGAACGGCGATGTGATCCGCCGCCTGCGACAGTATGCCCGGTGGCTCGGCCATATACACGTGGCGGGAGTGCCCGGGCGCGGCGAACTCGACGGGCGGCAGGAGATCCACTATCCCGCGGTCATGCGCACGCTGCTCGAAATCGGCTACCAGGGCTACGTGGGACAGGAATTCATCCCGACGCGCGATCCGGCCCAGGGGCTGGCGGAGGCGGTGGCACTGTGCGACGTGTAGCGGACATTGGCGACGTGGACGCCTCAAACCGTGGAG
>JADGNT010000825.1 GCA_017883345.1 Candidatus Solibacter sp.
GGACACCTCTTTGTGCAGCAGGAACGTCAGAATGGAGTCGCACAGGGACCCAAAGTGGTGCTGCGTGTCCTCATTGACGAAGATCGTGACCTTCTTTGCCGTGCCCTTCTGGAGCATACCAATTCCTCCCGCAGTCCCTAGCGCCGGGCCAACATCGACCCGAGCGAGACCGCTACGTACCCAAGCATAACGCTCGAAACAACGTTGAGCATCCCGGCGGGTGCGGCCAAATGAAGCCGCCGGGCCCCACTGGTATTATGGTGACGAATCGTGGGTGGTTAGAGTCTAAGGCTAAGGAATACTATGAAACTCTACGCGTGCGCGTTCATTCTTGCGGCGGTTGCATTGGGCCAAGTGGCCCATCAGAACCATCCGCCGTCGTCCGGCGAGTATGCCAAGGTACTCGAAGACCCCTCCCGGGATGAGTGGCAGAAGCCGCACGAGGTGGTGATGGCGCTGGGCCTGAAATCGACGGATGCCATCGCCGATATCGGCGCTGGGACAGGCTATTTCGCGCGGCGTTTCGCCAACCACGCCGGCAAGGTGTATGCCGTCGATATCGACCCGGAGTTGCTGGCTATCGCCGGAAAGAACGCCCCGGCGAACCTCACGACGGTTGTGGCCGCTCCCGACGACCCGCGTCTCCCGGAGCACTCGGTGGATATCGTCTTCTTCTGCGATGTGCTGCACCACATCGAGAATCGCGCCGCGTATTATCCCAAGCTTGCCACGGCATTGAAGCCGGGCGGCCGCATCGTAGTGATCGAATTCTACAAGAAGGACTTGCCCATCGGGCCACCGCCGTCCATGAAACTCTCCGACGCGGAGGTCATCGCGGAGTTAGGGAACGCGGGCTTTACCCTCGCCAAGCGGCTCGACATCCTGCCCTATCAGTACTACCTGTTCTTCGATAAGCGCTGACCGGCTGGCTGGTCCGCGCGTGGTCCTAATACCGCGCTGTGGGGCGTGCGTCGTCCGCTACCGCAGACTGATTTCCTTGAAGCTCACGGACGCGGCGCCGCCGTGGTGCTGGATGGCGATGTAGCCGGTGTCGGGGCGCGGGCCGCGATCCGGTTCGTACACCGATTTCTTGGCCGGCACCGGCGCCGCGCCGTCGTAGTCGGTGACCAGGACGCCGTTCAGCTTGACGGTGGTGCGCTGCCCCTTCATGGTGATTTCCAGGGTGTTCCACTCGCCGGCCGGTTTGTAAGGGCGCGCCTTGGCCTGGGTCATGGAGTAGAGAACGCCGGTGCAGTGGAAATCGTCGCCGCTTTCGTCGATCTGCACTTCGATGCCCTTGTTGATGGCGTCATCCTCGGACTTCGGCTGGATGGGGATGCGGATGAACACGCCGGAGTTGGCGTTGGGCGCGGACACTTTGTAGACCACGCGCAGGGTGGCGTTGCCGATCTTTTCGCCGGTGTACCAGAGGTCGTCTTCCGGCGCGGCGGGGATGGCCACCAGCAGGCCGTCCTGGACCACGAAACCGGGCTGTTGGCCGGACGGGGCGTCTTCGTGGCGCGCGATGCGCGCCCATCCGGCGAGATCCTTGCCGTTGAAGAGTTGGCGGTCGGCCGCCGTGAGCAGCGGGCAGAGGCAGAGCAGCGATAGAAGCAAACGGGGCATGTTCCGATTGTACGGCGTTTCAGCTATGCTGAATCCCATATGAGAAAGCTGTTGCTTGCCTTTGCCGTGTGCGGCCTGCTGGCGGCGCAGGAGAAGATGGATTCGGCCACCGGCGCCCGCTTCCGGAGTGAAGAACTGGAGAAGTCGCAGATCATGCACACGCTCCACATGCTGACGGACCGGTACGGTCCGCGGGTCACCGGCACGCCGGGCCACGAGGCGGCGGCGAAATGGGTGGTCAAGCAACTCACCGACTGGGGACTCAAGAATGCCCGCCTGGAGCCGTGGGACTTCGGCCATCCGGGATGGAGCAACGAGCGGGCCAGCGCGTTCCTGGTTTCGCCGGTGCAGGAGAATCTGAAATTCGAAGTGCTGGCCTGGACGCCTTCCACCAAGGGGACCGTCACCGCGTCGGCCATCCAACTGGCGCCGCCAGAGGGACCGCTGCCTCCGCCGGGGTACCCTCTGGGCCCGCCGGAGAGCACCGACGCGGCAGCCGCCGGTGGGCGCGGCCGCGGAGGAGGTGGTGGCGGCGGACGGGGCCCGGTGCGTTTGGGGCCTACCAAGGCGGAGATGGACGAGTGGGTGAAGGCCAACCAGTCCAAGGTAAAAGGCAAAGTGGTGCTGGTGGGCAAAGCGGCGGTGATTCCGGTGAATTTCGATCCGCCCGCCAAGCGGAGCGACGATGAGCGGGTGAAGGCGCAGTACGATCCCAATAACCCCAACGCGGGGCGCGGGCGCGGCGGCCGCGGCGCGGCGACGCCCGATCCGAACCGGTGGACCACCGCGGAGGCGTCGCAACAGGTCGATGCCATGCTGGTCGCGGGCGGCGCCGTGATCCGCCTGAATGACGCGGCGCGCGGCGACGGCGTGATCGTCGCCCAACAGAACCGCGCCTACGACCCCACGAAGGCGATACCCACTTTGATCCTGCGCAATGACGATTTCGGCCGCGTGGAACGCCTGTTGGCCGACGGCGAAGACGTCAAGATGGAGTTCCACATCGTCAACCACGTCTACCCCGAAGGCAAGACGAGCTATAACGTGGTCGGCGAGATTCCAGGCACGGACAAGGCGGATGAGATCGTCATGCTGGGCGGCCACCTGGATTCGTGGCACGCCGCCACCGGCGCGACCGATAACGCCATCGGCTCGGCCATCATGATGGAAGCGGCGCGGCTGATTCAGACGCTGGG
>JADGNT010000826.1 GCA_017883345.1 Candidatus Solibacter sp.
AACCCCGCGCAGACGCCGCCGCTGGTAGCCCACAACCAGGTCTCCATCGCTCTCACGGTGCCGGACGTGCGTTCCCTCGCCGAGCACTTGATCTCCGCCTATTCATCCCGATTGGTGGCGGTGTTCGCCGAAGATCGCGTCGCCCCCGAGGGCGTCTATTATAACTACTACGTATTCGAACAACCCGCCGAACCATGTTACGTGATCTTGCAGGCGCCCATTGCCGCGGACCAGCCGCGATTCCCTTCGCTCGCCGCCGGCTTGCCCGCCGTCAACTGGCAGGAACGCGAGATCCAGGACTGGTTCGGCCTCGAAGCCACCGGTCATCCCAATCCACGGCGCGTCGCGCTCCACGATAACTGGCCCGACGTGCATCCCCTGCGCAAGAGTTTTCCGTTGCGCCAGGTCTTGCCGCCCTTCGAAGGCGAGCGCCATGTGTATCGCCCCACCCTCGGAGAGGGAGTCTTCCAGATTCCCGTCGGCCCCGTGCATGCCGGAATTATCGAGCCCGGCCACTTCAATTTCGCGGTGGCGGGCGAGCCGATTCTATACCTGCAACTGCGCATGTTCTATACCCACAAAGGTACCGAGAAGCTGTTCGAAGACATGCCCATCCATCGCGCCGTCTTCCTGGCGGAAAGCATCTCGGGCGATTCCGCCTTCTCGCACGGAACCGCCTTCTGCCAGGCCATCGAGAACGCGGCCGACACCGAAGTTCCCCCGCGCGCCCGCGTCATGCGGACCATCCTGCTGGAACTAGAGCGCGTCTCCAATCACATCGGCGATATCGGGGGGATCGCGACCGACGTCGGCTTTATGGTGGCCAACGCGCACGCCAGCCGGCTGCGGGAAATGGTGGTGCGCCTGAATGAAGGCTTGACGGGGAGCCGCTGGCTCCGCGGCATGGTGTGCGTGGGTGGCGTGCGCCGCGGGTGGAGTGCTGCGCAACGCGATCTGCTGCGCGATACCGTGGACCAAGTGGAGCGGGAATTCGACTCTCTCGTCGCCCTGGTGCAGTCTTCCGATTCCACCCGCGACCGCCTGGAACATACCGGCATTCTGCGTCCCGAAACTGCCAAGGTCCTGGGCATCCTCGGCGTCGCCGGCCGCGCTTCCGGCGTCGATCTCGACGTCCGCCGCGACCACCCGTACGCCGCCTACGACCGCTACCCCTTCCACGTCCCGGTGTATCAGGCGGGAGACGTCTGGCACCGCCTGCTGGTGCGGGTCGATGAGGTGAAGGAGTCCTTCACCATCCTGCGCGCCGCCGCCAATGATCTACAGGAAGGTGCCCTGCCGCCCGGCCCCCACTGTGCTCCGGCGCAACCCGTGCCGCCCGGCCGTTGTGCGCTCAGCGCCGTCGAAGGCTGGCGCGGCGAGATCCTGCATTGGGTGCGCACCGCGCCCGGCAATCGCCTGGAGCGCTGTAAGATCAAGGACCCATCGGTGAACAATTGGGCCGCCATCGTGGAGGCGGTGCAGGGCAACATCATCGCCGATTTTCCGGTGATCAACAAGAGTTTCAACCTATCCTATTCGGGCACGGACCGCTAGACCATGTTCAAGATACTCCAACAGACCATCGCCACCGGCATCGCCACCGTCGCCTACCCGTATGTGCCCGCGGTCGTCTCCGCGCAGTTCCGCGGCCGGCCGGAATTCGATTTCGCATCCTGGCGCGACGCCCGCCCCGCCGCCGAGGTCTGTCCCACCGGGGCCATCGTGGTGGGGCAGGCGGACCCCGAGGGTACCCCGCCTGCCAACCGCCGCGTCACCGTCGATTACGGCCTCTGCGTCTTCTGCGGCCAGTGCGCCGACGCAACACCCGATGGCGCGGTGCGCGTCACCACGGAGTTCGAACTCGCCACGCACATTCGCGCCAGCCTGATCCACGCGGCGGACTACAGCCTGAATTCCGATGGGACTCACCATCACTTGATTGCCGAGTATGAGGCGGAGGTCACGGCGGAAGAGGCGGGCGGCAAAGTCAGCGAAGCAATCCACCAGACGCTGGGGCGTTCGCTCGCCATCCGCCAGGTGGACGCCGGTTCGTGCAACGGATGCGAAATGGAAATCGTGGCGCTCAACAATCCGATCCACGATATCGAGCGTTTCGGCATTCACTTCGTGGCCTCTCCGCGGCATGCCGACATGCTGCTGGTCACCGGGCCGGTCACGCGCAACATGGAACTGGCGTTAACCAAGACTTATGCCGCGACGCCTGACCCCAAGGTGGTCGTGGCCGTGGGGGCATGCGGCATCAGCGGCGGCATTTTCGGTACGAATTACGCCTCCCGTGGTGGCGTCGATGCCACCATCCCGGTGGATGTCTACATCCCCGGCTGCCCGCCGCGCCCGGAAGCCCTGCTCTACGGCATCCTGCTCGCCGTCGGCAGGCTGGCGGAGAAAGTGCGGTAGGACAGACGATCGCCTTTCGTCGTCTGTCAACCGGGCGGTCTGCCCGCCGCTCCCCGGTACTGGCAGCAGCTTGGTAGGTCGCGAGGCTGTTTTTTGCCGTATGATGGAAAGGGATAGTATGGACGATTCAAACGCACCCGCGACCAAAGGCGACGTCCAGCAGCTTCGCACCGAGATGAACCACCAGTACAACGACTTGGTGGAGCGCATCTCAGACAGCGAAACGAAGCTCTTGCAAGCCTTCTACACCTACGCGGAATCGAACCAGAAGCGCGTGGCAGCCATCGAGATGGAAAGCGCCGGACTCAAGAGTCGGCTTTCGACCATCGAAGAACGCCTCACCGGCGTTGAAAAGCGGCTCAACATGGCGCCCCAGCAGTAAGCTAGCTCCGCCCCAGCAG
>JADGNT010000827.1 GCA_017883345.1 Candidatus Solibacter sp.
GCCCGGGAGATGATCGCCATGCAAGCCGCCATCAACAAGGACAGCTTCCGGGGCCAGTTGCAGGTGACCTGCTTCTCCTGCCACCGCGGATCGGCGCGGCCGGTGAACACGCCGCCCGTGCTGGAAGGGGATGCGCCCGCACGGCCCGCGGCGCCGGCGGCGCCCACGGCGCCCGGCGCGGCCGCGGTGACGGCGGACCAGATCGTCGAAAAGTACGTGACCTCTCTCGGCGGCGCCGACGCCATCAAAAAGGTCACCAGCCGCGTCATGAAAGGTACGATTCTGGCGGGCGGGAGTGAGACGCCGATCGAGTTGTTTACCAAGGCGCCCAACAAGCGCGTCTCGATCTCGAACGGCCAGAGCTACACGGCCTTTGACGGGACGGCTGGCTGGATGGGCAATACGGGGCGGCCGGCGCGCGAGATGTCGGCCACCGAGGCGGAGGCCGCGGGGCTCGACGCCGAGTTCTCGCTGGCACTGCGCTTGAAGGAGATTTTCCCGCAATTGCGCCGCGGCCGTCCCGAAACGATTGCCGGGGTGGAGTGCGAGACGCTGAACGCCTCCCGGCCGGGACGCCCGCCGGTGCGGCTGTACTTCGACAAGAACTCGGGCCTGCTGCTGCGCATGGTGCGCTACGCGGAAACGCCGGTGGGCCGCAACGCGACGCAGATCGACTACGCCGATTACCGCGAAGTGGACGGCGTGAAAAGTCCGTTCCGCTGGACGCTTTCGCGGCCCAATGGGCGCTTCACGATTCAGGTCAAGGAAGCCAAAAACAACGTACCGGTGGAGGATGCGCGCTTCGCCAAGCCCGATGGGGAGGTAAAGTAGCGCGGCACAAGGCGGAGCCTTATGCCACCCTTGCTATTCTGAGAGTTCGTGGCCTTCAACCCGTCCTCCATGTCGAAGGTGTTGGTGCGCGCCACCAACTGGCTGGGCGATGCGGTGATGTCGCTGCCCGCGATCCGCGCCGTCCGGCAGGTCTTCCCGCACGCGCATGTCGCCGTGCTGGCGCGCCCGTCGGTGGCCGATCTCTACGCGCGCGAGACAGCCATCGACCAGGTGATTCCGTACCCCGCGCCCAAGGGATTCGGCGCCCGCCGCGAGTTCGCCGCCCGCCTGCGCGCGGAGCGCTTCGACGGCGCGATCCTGCTGCAAAACGCCTTCGACGCCGCGCTGATTGTGTGGCTGGCCGGCATCCCGGAGCGTATCGGATACCGGCGCGACGGCCGCGGCATGCTCCTGACCTGTGCCATCCCCGTGCCCGAACCCGGCGACATCCCGCGCCATGAGCGCTTCTACTATCTGGAACTGCTGCGTCGCGCGGGCCTGATCGAGCGCTTCCCGGAGAGCGGCGCGATCCGCTTGGACGGCATCGGGGAAGCGCGCGCGGCGGGCGCCGCGCACCTCAGCGCGCTAGGAGTGGCGGGCCCGGTGATCGGCATCAGCCCGAGCGCGGCCTATGGCGACGCCAAGCGCTGGCTGCCGGAGCGATTCGCGGAAAGTGGGCGGCAGCTTGCCGGCCAGCTCGCGGCATCGGTCCTGGTGTTCGGCGCGGCGGCGGAGCGCCCGCTGTGCGAGACCGTGGCGGATCCGTTGCGCCGGGCGGGAATTGAGGTGAGGAACCTGGCCGGCGAAACCAGCCTGCGGGAATTCATCGATCTGGCCGCCGCCTGCCGCCTCTTTCTGACCAACGATTCCGGCGCGATGCACATCAGTTCCGCGCTCGGCGTCCCGACGGTAGCGGTATTCGGCGCCACCGACGACACGACCACCGGCCCCACCGGTGCGCTAGCGCGCGTGGTCCGCGAGCATGCCGAGTGCAGCCCGTGCCTGTTGCGCGAATGCCCCATCGATCACCGGTGCATGACGCGGGTGGCGGCGGCGGCCGTCACCGCGGCCGCGTCACCGCTGCTCAGCCCCACGGAAAACCAATGGACACACGGACCAAAATCCTGAACCCTGAGGCGGCGCCGCGCGCCTGCACCGTGGTCACCGGCGCCTTCGACGTGCTGCTTGCCGAGGACGCTCGCGAACTGGAGAGAATCCGCGCGAGCCACCCCGGCCGGCCGCTTCTGGTGGTGGTTTTGCCGCTCCCCGGAGAGTTGCTGCCGCGGCGCGCGCGCGCCGAATTGGTGGCCGCGCTACGCATGGTAGACTACGTGGTGACTGCCGACGATGCCGCCCCAGATGCCGCTAAAGACGCGCTACTCGCTTCGCTCGAACCAGCGCAGTTGGTGCGTCTGGAAGCGGCCCAGGCGATCCGCAAACGGCAGTTGATGGAGCATGTTCACCGCCGGCAAACCAGCTAGCCGCCGCATCCTCGTGGTGCGGCTCGGCGCCATGGGCGATATCATCCACACCCTGCCCGCGGTGGCGTTTCTCAAACAGAGTCATCCCGGTTCGCTGCTCACCTGGCTGGTGGAACCGCGCTGGGCCCCGCTGCTCGAAGAGAACCCGTACGTGGACCGGGTGGTGCTGCTGCGGCGCCAGAGCTTCGCCGGTCTGGTGGAAACTCGCCGCGAACTGCGCGCCGCGCACTACGATTTCGCGGTGGATTTTCAGGGACTGCTGAAATCCGCCATGGCTGGCAGCGCCGCGAATCCCGATCGGTTCTTCGGCTTCCATCAGTCGCAGGTCCGCGAGCGCCTGGCCGGGTTGTTCTACTCCCACAAGACGTTGAGCCGCTCCGCCCACGTGGTCGACCGGAATCTGGAATTGGCCGCGGCCTGCGGCGGCAGCGGAATTCAGTCGCGGCAGCGGCTCTTCCCGCTGCCCCCGGGCCGAGCCGAGGGCGATCTCCCGCCCGGCGATTTCGT
>JADGNT010000828.1 GCA_017883345.1 Candidatus Solibacter sp.
CGCATGTTGCAGGAGCGCGGCCTCGATCCGCGCCGCTTCGAGTACTCCCCGCTCGGCCCGGCTTACTGAAGGAATCGCTGGCGGCATCGCGAGCCTGCGTGAGCCCTGTCGGGACACCCAGCCCTACTGTTTCTTGGCGGTCCACTCGATGGGCGCGTTGCCCCCGTCAGCCATCTGACTGGTGAACTTAATCTCGCTGCCCGCGATCTTGCCCTTGTAGTTCAGTTTCATGTCCTGATCGCCCATCTTCGCCGCGATCGTAAACGTTACGGTATCGCCTTCCACCTTGCCGTCCGTGATGGTCGATTTGCCGGTGAACGAACTCGTCGTCTCGCCGGTGACCTTAGCGCCGTCCTGCTTGAATGTAAAGGTCCTCTCCATCGCGCCGTTCGGCCCTTCCGCCGTTGCCTTCCAGTTGCCGCTGATGTCCGCGGCCAACGCGCTGAAGGCGAATAGTGCAAACAGTGCCGGTAGCCATTTCATAGAGCAAACTCCTTTCAACAGTCGTCAGTATACACTGTGGCAGGGGCTCCATTTTCGCCCTGTTTTCAGATCTGTTAATCTATTGATATTCGCAACAGGTGTGTGAATTTTCCACGCTTGCCCTGAAAAAGGAATCCACCCATGACGCTCGCCGCAATCGAACACCCCACCGACTACTTACGCGCCCTACCCGGCGACGATGTCCGGCAGCTCTTGTGGCGCTTCGCCGATCGTTACGACCTGCAAATGCTGGTGCAGTCCGTCCGCGCCGTGGCGCGCGGACCGGTGGCCCGCCTGGTCGCTTCGGGCGCCCGCAACACCCATGAGTGGACGCCGGACAAGCAGGCGTTGCTCCAGTCCTTCGACGAATCCGGCATCACCGGGGTGTTCATGGACCCGGCCCAGGGCGGCTTCATCGAGGGGCCGAAGAACCTGGCGCTGGCCCTGGTCGCCTTCGAACTGGCCTGGGTGGACGCCGGCGCAGCCACCGGCAGCCTGGCCGGCTGCCTCGCCCTCTCCCCCATCCACGAGCGCGGAACCCAGGAGCAGCGCGACCGTTACATGGCACTCGCCGCCCCGCCCCAGCCCGGGGAAGACCGCAAGCCCTGGCGCGGCGCCTTCTGCCTCACCGAACCCATCCCCTACGTGGGCGTCGAAACCGGCATGCTCGGCGGCAAGGTCCGGGTCAGCCAATGGGCCGAGGGAGAGGAGCCCATGTTGCGCGTCGAAAAGCGCGGCCGCTTCATCACCAACATGGGTTTCGCCAACTTCGTGACAGCCGCCGTGGAATCGGACGACCCGCGCCTGAAGGGCACCTGCATGGTCATCCTGGAAGAATCCGACCCCGGGACCTTCGACCGCGGCACCCCCACCCGCAAACTGGTCCACCAGCTCTCCTCCACGCGCGATCCCATCTTCGCCCTCAACGTCCCGGCCAGCCGTATCATCGGCGGCTACACCGTGAAGGACGGCGTGATCGTGCCCAAGTACAGCCACGGCGAAGTCATCGAGGCGGTTTTCCGCCGCACCCGCGTCACCGTGGCGATCATGACCTCGGCCAAACTGCTGAGCGCCGTCGAGCCGGTGATCCGCTATCACCGCAATCGCTTCCGCGGCGGAACCATCGCCACTCCCGGGTCGCCGCGCTACGAATTGGGCCTGCAACTTAAGCAGGACGTGGTCCACCGCCTGGTGGATATTTGGGCCACCGGTGAAGCCAGCGCCTCTCTCGGCTTCGAAGCCGCGCGCGTGTTTGACCAGCTCGACCCGCTGGAGAAGCAGAAGGCCGAAATCATGGCGGCGCGCGGTCTCACCGGCGGCTCCTCGCTGATGAAGGCCATGCGCCAGGTGCAGAAGGACGCCATCGAGTTCCTGCACGGCAAGGTGGGACAGGCGCTTTCGCCTGTCAACCCGCTGATCCAGTACGCCATCCTCGACAGCGTGGCCAACGTGCTCTGCCCCGCCTGCAAGCTGTGGAACACTGGCCACGGCGCGCAAATGATGCGCGAAGCCGTCAGCCTGATGGGCGGCTACGGCATCACCGAGGACTGCCCCGGATTCCTCGGCCACAAATGGATGGACTCGCAGCTCGAAGCCACCTACGAAGGCCCCGAAGCCGTGCAGCGCCGCCAGCTCAGCGTCACCATGACCGACGAGCTCTTCCTCACCCAGTTCCGCGAGTGGACCCGCCAGATGCGCATCATCGCCAACGACCGGCCCGAGACCGGCGCCTGCTCCCTGGCCACCGCCATGCAGCTCTGGCTGTGGAGCCTCAACCACCTGCAGAAGGCCACCGACGCCGACGGCGGCAAGCTCTATCAGGGCTCGCGCCAGGGCGTCACTTTCCCGCTGGCCGACGCGCTCTGCTGGCTGCTGGCTTCGCGCTGCCAAATTCTGGACCTGCTGGAACTGGAAAAACGAGGCCCCGAGGTTCCCACCGTGGCCGAAGGTCTCAAGGGATTGACCGCCTTCCTCACCGACCTCTGCCATGTGCAATCGGCGCACGCCGCCGGAGAAGTGGGCCGCGTCTGCGCCGAACTGGTCCACGGCTACAACCGCCACCCCTCCTGGGACACCGAAGGCTGCGCCTCCTGCTACCAGGCGGACGACCTGGAGTCCATGGAAGCGTTGATCCCCGGAATCGCCAGCCTGGCGCGCGGCTACACCGACGTCATCGAGCACTCTGGCGCCCACGAGAGTAAGGCCGGCCCCTGCGTGCGCTCCCACGGACTGGAGCAGTTCGCCACCCTGCGCCTGCGCATGGACGGCTGCCTCACCGGCTCGCAACTGGCCAAGGATCGCGCCGCCGATGCCCTCACCAAGGTCATGATTCCCGA
>JADGNT010000829.1 GCA_017883345.1 Candidatus Solibacter sp.
CGTCCGCGACATTGCGGCCATTTCCGAACGGGAGTTCCCCGTTTTCAGCCGGAGCCTGGCCATCGGTTCCTGCACCAAAGAGCGGTTCGGCTCGCTCGATGTGCCAATCCAGTTCGGCGGCGTTACGGTGCGGCCGGGCGACATTGTGGTCGGGGATATCGACGGCCTGGTGATCGTGGCGCAGGAACAGGCGGAGGAAGTCCTGGCGGCAGCCGGCGCGCGGCGGGTGCGCGAAGCCGAAATCATGGACGATTTGCGGAAGGGCAAAACCACCATCGAGTTGCTGCGGCTCCCCGGCTTGGTGAAGCCCGGAGGCATCGGCAAGTGAGCAGCGCCGCCACCGAAACCACGCCGGCCGGACCGGGAAACGCCCCACGCTTCAAATCCGAGGACCTGACTGCATTCTGTTGCGCCGTCCTCGATCGCCTCGACGTACCGCCTGACGATGCTCGCATCGTGGCGGACTGCCTGGTCGGCGCGGACCTGCGCGGCGTGGATTCGCACGGCGTGGTCCGTCTGCCCGCGATACGGAATCCGGACACCGGCTGCTGGGGCTTCCGCTGGCGGAGGAAGTGGTGGGGCAGCTCGTCGAAATCGGCAACCAGGTTCGCGTCGAATTTCCCTGTCGCCTTCAGGAGTAACAGAGGACTGTTTTATGAACGTAGACGTGGCGCAGTCTTTCAATTTCCTGCCCGTGCCCACGGACATTCATTTTGGATGCGGCATGCTGCGCAGCCTGCCGGAGCGGCTAAAGTCTTTCGGGGCCACCAGGACTCTGGTGGTCACGGACCCCGGCGTCCGCGCCGCCGGCATCCTCGATCGCGTCACTCGCGTCCTACAGGACGCCACATGCCAGTTCACCGTCTGGGATCGCGTCAAACCGGATTCCGGTTCCACGTTGATCGACGAAACAGTCGCCGAACTCCAGCGCCATGCCTGCGACGCCGTGGTCGGGGTGGGCGGCGGCAGTTCGCTCGACACCGCCAAAGCCGTAGCGGCGCTAGCCACTAACCCCGGCCCGGCGCTCGCTTATGTCGGTTTGCACAAGGTGCGCAACCGGGCGCTGCCCATGGTCGCCATTCCCACAACCGCCGGCACAGGCAGCGAGGTTACCCTGTGGTCCGTGTTTACCGACGATACCCGCGCCGTCAAGGTCGCCATCGGTGGCACGCTGCTCCATCCCGCCGTGGCGCTGTGCGATCCGGAGCTCACGCTGGATCTGCCGCCCATGTTGACCGCGGCTACCGGCATGGACGCCCTCGCGCATGCCGTGGAGTGCTACACCAATAACGCCTGCCAGCCGATTTCGGGCGCGCTCGCGTTGCAGGCCATCGAACTGATAGGCCGCCACTTGCGAAGCGCCGTATTGAACGGCCGCAATCTGCCATCGCGGTACGGCATGATGCTGGCCGCCACCATGGCGGGAATTGCCATGAATTCGACCCGTCTGGGACTCGCCCACGCTCTGGCCATGCCGCTCGGAAGCTGGGATCTGCGGGTGCCGCATGGCGTAGTGCTCGCGGTCACGCTGCCGGCCGTAATGGAATTCAATCATCTCGCCGAACCGGACCGGTTCGCGGAGGTAGCGCGCGCGCTGGGCGAAGATGTCAGCCGCCTTTCGCGCCTGGATGCGGCCGGCCGGGCGGTGGCCGCCGTGCGGAATCTGGCCCGCGATATCGGGATCCCCGCCGGCCTCTCCGGCTTCGGGTTTCGCGAGGAGCATATCGCTCCGGTGGTCGAGGAGGCGATGCGCAGCGGCAATGTCCCGGTGAACCCTCGGCGCGCTGGCGCGGAGGACTTGACCCGCATCCTGCGGCAGGTGATGTGAAACATGACCATGCAAACGCACTCGAACTTCATTGCCGGAAAATGGGTGCCCCCTGAAACGGGAAGTTACTATTCCACCCACAACCCGGCTCATCCGACTGAGGCGCTGGGCGAGTTCCCGTGTTCGGGGAGGCCGGACGTCGAGGCGGCCGTCTCCGCCGCGAAGCAGGCGTTTCCCGCCTGGGCGAAAACGCCGGGGCCGCAGCGGGGGGCACTGCTGTTCCGCTTCGCCCAACTGCTGGAAGAGTCCAAGAACGAGTTGGCCAGGATCGTCACCCTGGAGCAGGGGAAAGCCCTTGGCGAGTCCGCGGGAGAGGTATCGCGGGCGGCTGTCGAGGCGCGATACATGGCGGGAGAGGCCAGCCGTCCGATTGGCCAGACCTTTCCCAGCGAACGCGCCGGCTTCTCGTGCCACACGGTGGCCGAGCCTCTCGGCGTGGTGGCAGCCATCAGCCCCTGGAATTTTCCGGTGGTCACGCCGGTACGCAAGATCGCTCCGGCCCTCGCCTTCGGAAATACCGTGGTCTTCAAGCCGGCCTCGCTGACACCGTGGTCGGCTGTATACCTGATGCAGTTGCTGGACAAGGCGGGTTTTCCCGCTGGAGTCGTGAACCTGGTGATCGGCCCGGGTTCGGCGATCGGCGACACCCTGGTGGCCGACCGGAACGTACAAGGCATCACTTTCACGGGTTCCACCAGCATCGGAGCGCGTGTTGCCGAAGGCGCTGCCCGCCGCTTCGCCAGCCTGCAGCTTGAGCTTGGGGGCAAGAACCCCGCCATCGTCATCGACTCAAACGATCTGGATGGAGCGGCCCGCGAGATCGTCTCGGCCGCGTTTCTTTGCAGCGGCCAGCGGTGTACGGCTCTGAGCCGCGTGATCGCGGGCGAGGCTCAGGCTGACGTCCTGATCGAGCGCCTCCTGCACCATGTCGGCCGGATCAAGGTTGGCGACGGAATGTCGGAAGGCACCACCATGGGGCCGCTGGT
>JADGNT010000108.1 GCA_017883345.1 Candidatus Solibacter sp.
CAGTAGAGCTTCACCCAGAGCGCACTTCTTCCTCTCGCTATACTGAGGGAGAAGTGCGCTTTCCTTTTCGCCTGGCCTGGAACAGTACGGCGTCCTACGTGGGGCTGCTTGCGGCCTCGTTCGGCCTGGCCCTCTTCGTCAGCTACATCTTCGGCCCGCAGATCAACGACTACGTCTACGACGGCATGTTCCGCGCCTACCAGCCGCCGAAACCCGCTCATCCGGAATCCGTCGTGCTCGCCATCGACGAGCTGACCCTGATGGATTGCGGCGGGATTCGCGGCATCCGGCGCCCCATCGCCCGCGCCCTGCGCCTGCTGGCGCCGGTCAAACCGAAAGCCGTGGCGGTGGACGTGATCCTGGCCGATCAGGGCGATCCCAAATCCAAAGAGGATGCCGCGCTGGCCGAGGCCTTTCGCGCCACCCCCAACCTGGTCCTCTCCACCGAACTGATCGACGGCGGCCGCACCTGGGAAGACCCGCTCCCCGAATTCGCCTCCGGCGCCAGGCTGGGACACGTCTCCACCGTAATGGACAAGGATGGCATGACGCGATCTATCCTGATCGATCAGCACAACGCCGGCGTGCAGCGGGGGGCGCTGGCACTGGAAGCGTTCCTGCTCAGCCGCGGCGTGGACACGCCGCGCGAAGACCTGGTGTTTACGCAATTGCGCGGCGGCCTCTCCAGCGCCCGGCTTCGCGTGGGCAGCGTCACCATCCCCATCCTGGTGGACTCCACCGAACACCGCCGCCTGATGCGCGTGCGCTTTTTCCCCCCGAAACTGACCGTGCCCCCCGTCTCCATGAAACGCCTGCTGGACGATCCATCCCTGGCCGCCCAATTCGCCGGCAAAGTGGTCTTCGTCGGGCTCACCGCCAATTCCGCGATCCACGACCGTCTGTTCACTCCGTTCGGGCTGACCCCGGGAACCGAGATCAACGCCGCCGCCTTTGAAACCATGGCGCAGGGACTGTTTCTGACCGACGTGGGGCCGTTCTACGAGAATCTGGTGGCTCTCGGCCTGCTGCTCGCCATCGGCTTGGCCTTCCGGTATCTCCCCGGGTGGTGGGCCTATGCCGCCGGTGCGCTGATTCTTTTCGGCGCCACCCTGATCCCCTACATCTTTTTCATCAATCTGCGCGTCTTTCCATTTGCGACTTCGGCATCGGTGGCGTGGCTGGGCACGCTGACCGCCGCGTCCTACTATCATCTTGTGGTGCGCCGCAACCTGCGCATCGAGCAGGCGTCACGCGAGCGCTACCAGCAGGCCATGCACTTTGTGACCCATGAGATGCGCACGCCGCTCTCCGCCATCCAGGGCTCCAGCGAACTGATTTCGCGCTACCCGTTGACCGAAGAGAAGCGCCAGCAGATCGCCCTGTTGATCAACTCCGAATCCAAGCGCCTGGCGCGCATGGTGGAGATCTTCCTCAACGTGGAACGCCTGTCCGCCGGCCAGATGGAGCTCAAGCAGGAGGCCATTTCGGTGAAGCAGATGATGGAGGTCTGCGTGGAGCGCGTGCGCCCCCTGGCCGAGCGCAAGCACATCGCCATCACCCTGCAACCGGTGCCCGAAGAGCTCAATCTTACCGGCGACCACGAACTGGTGGAGTACGCTTGCTACAATCTACTTACCAACGCGGTGAAGTATTCACCCCAGCGTACCGAGGTAACTGCCTCCGCCTGGAAGGACGACTCCTGGATTCATATCGCGGTCAAGGATCAGGGGATCGGTATGGACCAGAAGGAAGTCAAGCAGATCTTCCAGAAGTTCTACCGCACGAAGAAGGCCGAAGAATCGGGGGAGGCCGGCACCGGAATCGGGTTGTCCATCGTCCAACAAATCGTGGAACAACACGGCGGACGCATTGAAGTGACCAGCAGGCCGGGGGCCGGCAGTTGCTTCACGGTGGTCATGGCGGCGCGCGCCCACGCCAGCGTCCCCACCGCGGCGGAACGACATTGATGCAGAAAATACTCTTAGTCGAAGACGATCCGAACCTGCTGTTCACCATCCTCACCGCGCTAGAGGCGCAGGGCTATACGGTGGATGCCGTGTCCACCACCGGCGAGGCCATCGAGCGCCTGGGCGAGAACGCCTACCCGATCGTCCTCACCGATATCTATATCGACGAGCGCACCGGCCTCGACGTGCTCGATGCCGCCAAGCGCAATGACCCGCGCTGTGCCGTCATCCTCATGACCGGCCGCGGGACGGTGGAAACCGTCATGGCCGCCACCCGCGGCGGGGCATTCGAGTATATCGCCAAGCCCTTCGACCTCGACACCCTGTTCGACGCCCTGACCCGGGCCGAGGCCGCGCGCGACGATACCGAAGCCGAAGCCGAGGAAGAGGAACTGCCCGAGAGCGTGATGATCGGCAGCTCCCCTGCCATGGTGGAGATCTACAAGACGGTGGCGCTTGTCGCCCCCACCGACGCCACCGTGGTGATCGAGGGCGAAACCGGCACCGGCAAGGAACTGGTGGCGCGCATGATTCATGGCTTCAGCCTGCGCGCCAAGCAGGCCTTCGTGCCGGTGGATTGCGCCTCCATCGCGCCTTCGCTGCTCGAAAGCGAACTCTTCGGCGCCATGCGCGGCGCGTTTACCGGAGCCGACCGCGACCGCGTCGGCGTCTTCGAAGCCGCCAACCGGGGCACCGTTTTCCTGGACGAAATCGGCGACATCGATAAGAGCTTTCAGGCCAACCTGCTGCGCTTCCTTCAGGAGCGCGAGATCCGCCCCCTCGGCGCTTCCCGGCCCAAGGAGGTGGATGTGCGCGTGATCTGCGCCACCAATCGCGACTTGCAGCGCCTGGTGGATGAGGGCAAGTTCCGGGACGACCTCTGGTACCGCTTGAACACCGTGCGCATCGTCATGCCGCCCTTGCGCGAACGGCGCGACGATATCCCCCTTCTCGCCCGCTTCTACGTCAATAAGTACAACGGGCTGTACAATCGCGAGGCCAAGCTGATGGATTCGGGCGTCCACGCGTTGCAGGATTTCACCTGGCCGGGCAACGTGCGCCAGTTGCAGCACGTCATCGCACGCCTCGTGATCCTGGCCGGCCGGATCGACCGCGAAACCGTCTTCGAAGCGCTCACCTCCATGGAATCGCGCGACAAACCGGTGGATACCCTGGCGGATGTGCAGGAGGACAAGATCCGCGAGGTGCTGGCCGCCACCGGCGGCAACAAGAGCAAGGCCGCGCAGATCCTGGGCATCGAACGCAAGACCCTGTATCGCAAACTGGAGCGTATGAAATTGTAGCCGGGTGGTCTCCCCCATGATCGACATCCATAGCCACATCCTGCCCGGCCTGGACGACGGATCCAAGAGTCTGCAGGAGTCCGTCGCCATGTTGCGGCAGGCGGCCGCCGCCGGTACCACCGATATTGTGGCCAGCCCGCATGCCAACCAGGATTATGCTTTCGATCCGCTGGTGGTGGAGCAGAAAATCGGCGAACTGCAGGCGGCGGTGGGCGATGCTCCGCGGATTCACTACGGCTGCGATTTCCACCTCACCCTGGAGAATATCGACGACGCCCTGCGCTCGCCTGGGAAGTACTCCATCGACCACCGCGGGTACCTGCTGGTGGAATTCTCCGATTTCCTGATTCCCAAAACCACCGATCAGCTCTTCGCCCGCATGATGAAGGCGGGGCTGCGTCCCATCGTGACCCATCCGGAGCGCAATCAGTTGTTGCAGCGCCGCCTGCCGGAGTTGGAGGCGTGGGTGGCGCAGGGCGCCCACTTGCAGGTGACGGCGCAATCCCTGTTGGGCCGTTTCGGCAAGACCGCCAAGCAATTCGCGCACCAGTTGATGGGGCGTGGGTTGGTGCATTTTCTGGCCAGCGATGCCCACGACACCAAGTGGCGCACTACCGCCCTGGATGAATCCCGCCAATACGTGGACCGGCGCTTTGGCCCCGAAGCGGGATTGCGGCTGTTCGAGGAAAACCCGCGCTCGGCTCTGGCCGGGGTGCCCCTGACCGCGGTTCCGCTCCCCATCCTGCGCAAACCGTGGTACGCGTTCTGGTAGGCCGATTCACTCCCGCTTACGGACCAAGGTTGCGGTACCGGAAATCAGCTCCAGTTCCGCGCCCAATTGACCGGCCTCCCATGCCACTTCCAGATTGCCGTTGGCCAGCAGGCGCAGCGTAATCTCGCCTTGCGCCCCTCCCGGGCCGCGCCAGGGTAGAACACCCCCGTCGGCCGCGATGTGCCCCTCGAACTGGAACGTCACGTTCGGCGAAATCGCGCGATCGGTGACGCGATACCGGGCGCGGTAGCGGCCGCGCATCACACCCTCGTTCTCGCTCAGCCGCAACTCGATGTATTCCGGTGGGTAGCCGTTTTTCCCGGTCTCCGCGGCCGGCACGAAAAACCAATCGCCAGAGAGCACACTCGGGTCTTCCCCCGGGGCAGGTTCGCCGGCGCCGGCCGCGGGAGTGCGCATTGCCGTATGCTCCGGATTTGCCGGCCGGAGCGCCTCCGCCGGCGGATCCTGGGCCGGGGGGCTGTACCTGGCCAAGGTTTCCATGGGCGCGTCTTCTCCCTCCGCGGCGGCTGCCGGCGAGGATGGCGCCCGCGCCGTCCGCTCAGCCCTCGGCACGGGGATCTTGCGGGGGTTGGCGGCGGCTGGGGCGACCGGCTTCCGGACCGGCGGGCTGGACCGCATCAGGGCGCAGAAAAGAACCAACCCCAGCACGCCCGCCACTGCCGCGGCCGGCCGTAACATCGCGCGCCACCGCCACAGCGCGTCGCGCCACCAGGCGAAACCGCCAGCGCCACCAGTATGGTGGGGCAGGCGACCCAGAAGGTACCCCGCCTGCCACGCAGGCTTGCGGGCGTATTCTTTCTCAGCTTCCCAGTCCGGCGGCTCCGGGCAGGGGGCGTCACGGGCTACCGTGGGGCTTTGCCAGCCAGGCAAGTCCCACCAGTTGTACCAGCGTGACCGTGGCCAGTCCGGAGAGCCTTCACCGGCTGTGGCCGGGTGCCGCCGTCGCGGATCCCTCTCCACCAGTGAGCGGTCGTAGTTCGCGCGCTCGCCCGGGTGGCTCAGCACTTCCAGAATTCCGTTGAGCCGCCGCATCTGCAACTCGGCCAGTACACGCGTCGCCGGGTCCTCGCACTGATCCGGATGGAGCAGCCGGACCAGCCGTTTATAGGCCTGCCGGATCTGCTCGCGCGATGCCTCGGCGGGCACGCCCAGTTCTTCGTAATACGTCATCATATGCGCCGTTGGCGGCCGCTTCACGCGCGCACACCGCGCCAGCCATGGCGAACCACCACGCCGCCAGCGCGGGCCGCTGCTGCATCGGGTAATCCACGAGCGCATGCAGCAGGACCGCGGCCACACCCAGCCCATATATCGACCGGAATGCCGGTTTGCATAAGAGCCCGGCGAAAAGAATCATTACCACCAGGAACGGCAGCCCGCCTTCAGCCGCCCATTGCGCCCAATCGTTATGCGCCTGGTTGACCGCCACGCCGGTGTCCAGGCCCGCATAGCGCGGGTACATCCGCGCCCAGGTGCCCAGCCCGCTGCCCAGCCAGGGGCGGTCCTGGATCATGGCGAGCGAGGCGCGCACCGCATCCATGCGCAGCACCTCGGTGCCTGGGGTCCCCAGGCGGTCCCGCAGGCCCTGCCACCCCACCACGGCGATGGCGATGGCGGCAAAGCAGCCGAACTGGACGGCCCACAGCGCCACCGCCCGCCGGGGGGCGGCGCGGCGGGCGGTCAGAGCCAGCGCAACCGCGAAGACCTCGAGAGCGGCCAGCGCCGACCCGGCGCGCGACGCGCCGGCGACCGCCGAACCCAGCAGGATGGCCGCCGCCGCGCCGTAGAGCGCGCGCCGCCGCTCGGTCGCCGCCAGGTACAGCGCCGCCGGCAGCAGCAGCTCGACCCACGCCGCGTATTGATTGCGATTGACGAACGGCCCGAGCACGCCTTCGGTGTACCCGCTGGGAAAGAGCCAGAAGATCTTGCCCGCCGAGGAGTAGTCCTGGAGCACCGCGGCGGCCGCCACGGTCATGCCGCCGAGCGAGATCGCGCCCAGGAACCAGTGCCGCTCGCGCTGCCCGCTCAAGATGTCCTTGGCCACCAGGAATACCACCAGGAATGCCGCCCAGTCGAGTGCCGCCATCCAGGTCTCGCCGCCCGCGACGCTGCCGCCCGCCGCCACCTGCATCAGTGGCCAGGCGGCGGCCACGGCCACGGTCGCCGCGGCGGGCGTCGGGCGGATCGAGCGGGCGCGCCCCACCCGCCACCCGGCCAGCAGAAAAACTCCCACCTGGAACAGACTCCACGCCCAGCGCTCGGGAACCCACAGGGTCAGCGTTGCATAGAAGAGCAGCGCGGCGAAGAGGGCGGCGGCGGTCACTGCGCCCGCTCCAGCCGCACGTGGGCGATCGAGACCGTATCTTCCAGGCGCGCCGACCCCGGCGGCCTCTGGTAAATCAGATAGATACGCGCCAGATCCTTCGCCGCCAGAAACTCCAGGGAGCCCGCGGACTCCGCTCCTGGCTCGGCATCCGATACCACCCAGGCGATACCGCGGGCGGGCGCGTCCCCGCGCTCGCGCACCTCGTAGCGCAGCCGGTAGCGCGTTCCCGGCGCGGTGGCAACGTACTGCCACGCGATCGGGCAGCGCTCCGGTTGGCGTCCCGTAAAGCTGACCCGCAAGGCGCCGCCAACGGCTACTGCGCTCACCCCGGTCTGCTCCACCAGACGCCAGTCAAAGCCGCGGCCCGAAGGCGCTTGCAGGAAATCGCCGTTGGTGACCAGGCGGTCGCCGGCCGGGTCCAACGGATCGTGCGCCAGCAGGCGCCGCCGGCACATGGCATTCCAGATTTCCGCAGCCTCGCGCCCGTCGCCCCGGGAGAGGCGCGCCTCGCAATAGGCCAGCAACTCCGGCCGGTCCGCACTCTCTCCGCTAACCCAGGCCTGACCGGCGCCGGAGGCGGGGTACCCTCTGGGTCGCCGCCCTGCTAAGGGCTCGGCGGCGGCAACCATCTTGCGCGCCTCGGCGGCGGCCGCCGCCCACCGTTCGCGGTTGCAGAGGTAGGCGAGATACTGCCGGGCCATTTCGCGCCGCGGCGGGATCAGGTTCGCGCTCAGCCAAGTGGCGTCCGGCCGCAGCCGCCAGCCAAGCTCGAAGATGGGCGCGGCATCGCCGTAGGCCGCTTCCAGGGCCGCGCGCGCCCACGGCCAGAACCGGTCGGCATTCTGGCGCCGGAAATAGTACTGCGCCAGCAGATATTTCGGCTGATAGAGCCGGCTGCGCGCGGCCGCGGCTAGCAGACTCGTCTCCGCCAGGGGATAGTCGCCCGCCAGTTCGGCGCGCACTCCGAGGCGCATCAGCGGCTCGGGGTTTTCGGGGTCGAGCGCGGCGGCGCGCCGCGAATCGGGCAGGCAATCGCCGCCCAGTTCCTCGCGCCCTTGGGCCAGCCGCTCGGCAAAGGCCGCGGCGGCGGGCGCCAGTTGGACGGCGCGTTCCCGGCCGGCCAGTTCCGCGCCGTAAGAAAGATGGTCCGCCCACGCCAGGCGCAGCGCCCAATAAGAGGATAGGGCGAGCGCGAGCCACAGGGCGCAGCGCGGCAGCGCCCGGACTACGCGATTCTCGGATGGCTTGCCGGACAACGATCCTCCCTCTTCGGTAACCCTGGGGACAGACCAGACTGTCCCCAGCCGCTGCTTTTGCGGCGCGTGGGGGGTGCCCTTTGGGGCCCGGTCTGTCCCCGGTCTTGCTCCCAACCCGCTGCTTTTGCGGCGCGCGGGGGTGCCCTTTGGGCCCCGGTCTGTCCCCGGTCTTGCTCCCAAGCCGCTGCTTTTGCGGCGCGCGGGGGTGCCCTTTGGGGCCCGGTCTGTCCCCGGTCTGTCCCCGGTCTTGTGTGGCGGGCGCCATGCCGCCCTGCCCAGGGCTCCGTCCACACTATCGGCAGTCCGGCGCGGGAAGAATAGGTGTCGAAAGCGCCGCCGGCAAATTTTGTCTCCGCGGCTAAAGATCCCGAGCGCACGTGCCGATAGAGCATTTGTGGATGACCACGGAGGTTTCTATGTTGCGACGACTCATACGGGTGACAGGGATTCTGCTGGCGATTGGCACAGTGGCGGTGCTTTCGGCGGCCGGCAGCGCGATCGGGATGGCGGTAGCCAATGGCAGTTTCCAGGTGGACCACTCCGCCGTATACGGCAACGGTACGCTCTTTGAAGGGAGCGTCATCGAGACCGCGAAGGCCTCTTCGCGGCTGCAACTGACGGGTGGCGTGCAGATGCGTCTGGCGGGCGAATCGCGGGCCAAGGTGTACCAGCGTCGTCTGGTTCTGGAACAGGGTTTGGGCGAAATGGAGTCGGCGGGCGGCTTCGAAGTCGAGGCAAGGTCGCTGCACATTGTCGCGGCGCCCGGTTCGCTCGCGCGCGTCAAGGTCGAGAACGGCCGCAATGTGCTGGTCTCGGCGGTGCGCGGCGCGCTGCGCGTGACCAACGCGGGAGGTGTGCTCGTGGCCAGGATGGAGACGGGCAACAGCATGGTCTTCGAGCCGCAGGCCACCGGCGCTACGGCGCCGACGCGCGCCACGGGCTGTCTGCTGGAGAAGGATGGGAAGTTCCTGCTGGCGGAGCGGACCACCAATATCGTGCTGGAATTGCAGGGTAGCGACCTGGACAAGCAACTGGGCAACCAGGTGGAAATCAGCGGTAAGGCCGAGACGGCCTCGCCTGGGACGGCGGGCGCCGGGCAATTGGTAAGAGTAGCGGGAATCAAGCTGGTCCGTAAGGGCGGATGCACGGCGATCGCCAAGAAACTGGGTGCTGCTGCGGCTGCGGGCGGGGCGACCGCCGCGGCCGCCGGCACCGGTGCGGGTGCTGCTGGCGCCGCTGGAGCCGCTGGAGCCGCCGGCGCGGGCATCGGGATCGGCACGGTGGCGGTGATCGGCGGCGTGGCGGCGGCGGCCACCGTCGGTGGACTGGCCGCCGTGGGGGACCTTCCCGGTCAGGGCGGTACGACCCCTTCCGCCAGCCGTTGAATTGGTAGTCTGTGTCCTCCTCTCTGGTGGGCTCCGGGGAATCTTCCGGAGCCCCTTTTTTCCCAGAGGCCGGAGGGGGGTTACACCAGAACGGTGAACGTCGATTCGGTGCGCTGTACGGGCCGGTAAAGGGTGTCGCGTTCGATGGGTTCGCGGCCAGCCTTACGAATCAAATGCAGTAGCTCGTTGCGTCGCAGTCCCTGGGCCGTGGTCGCGCCGGCATCGGCTTTGGCCGGGGTGCCCCTGACCGCTGTTCCGCTCCCCATCCGGCACAAACCGTGGTATGCGTTCCGGTTTTCCGGTCCACTCCAGCTTGCGGACCCGCCCACGCCATGCGGAGCGCCCAATAGACGATGGGGCGAGCGCGACGCCGTGGGCAAGTGCTTGTCGAGAAGGAGTAAACTGAATGGCGTACGGCACCTACCCGGAGTAGCTTGAAGAGACAAGGCCCGAACGGGGCGGATGAGGTTGGCGAAGGCGCGCTGGTCGTCCTCGGGACGGCGGCATGGATGGCGGCAGCGTTCTGGGGTGAATAGCTTATGGCTGAAAAATTGGGTACCCGCGTCGAACGATTAGAGAATCTGGTGGGAGTGCTGGCCGAGAAACAGGCCAAGCTGGATGACGTGCTGGTCCTGTTGACCGAGGCGCAGATCAAGACAGAAGAGCACTTCCAGGAGGTCGGACAGCGCTTCCGCGAAACCGACGAACGCATCGGAAAGCTCGTATCCGCTATCGGCGAACTGGTGCGGCGAAACGGCAAATGAGAGGCCGCGCTCCAGGGTCTCGCGGATGGAAATCCTGCTGCGCCGGGCGAGGTAGGCGATCTCCACCATGGTGAACGCCTTCAGGTGCACGGTGGGAAAACGCTGCTTGAGGCCGCGGAGCATCTCGCAGAACCAGTCCAGGGTCAGTTCCGGGTGCAATCCGCCGACGATGTGGAACTCGGTTACGGCCTCGCTCCAGCCTTCGCCGGCGCGCTGCCAGACCTCTTCCAGCGACATGGTGTACGCCTTGGGGTCGCGCACCCGCTTGCCGAACGCGCACAAG
>JADGNT010000830.1 GCA_017883345.1 Candidatus Solibacter sp.
TACCCTCACCATCAACAGCAAGCGTCACACCCCCAATGCCACGCTGAAAGAAGGAGAAGACCTCCGCTTGTGAAGCCCACCATCGCCTTAATCGGCGGCTTCCTCGGGGCGGGGAAGACCACGCTCATCCTCGCCGCCGCCATCCTCTAGCGCCAGGGCGTTCGCGTCGCCGCGGCCCCTTCTTGATGCCGCTGTTAAACTGAAGGTACATGCGGCGCATCCTCTCCCTTGTACTACTCTTCGCCGGCGCACTCCGCGCCGACACGGCGCTGGTGCTTTCCTTCTTCAATCGCGCCAAGTCGGCCAATCTCGATTGGGTCGGCGAGAGCATCGCACAAAGCGTGCGCGATTCGCTGGCTTCCGAAGGTGTCCTGGTGTTGGCCCGCGAAGACCGCTTGGAGGCGTATCGCCGTCTCTCGCTCCGTCCCGGCGCCGAACTGACCCACGCCTCGATTCTGAAAATCGGTGAATCGCTCGACGCGTCTCAGGTGATCTACGGTTTCTACGAACTGCTGCCCGCCGAACCCGGCAATCCGCAATCCAAAGGTTCGCTGCGCATCACGGCTCGCATTCTGGATCTCAAACACACCCGCCAGGGGGCGGTCTACAGCGAACTCGGTGCGCTCGAAGACTTGGGCTCGCTGGCCGTGCACCTCGGCTGGCAGACGCTCGAATGGCTCCATCCCAAGGCCGCCCCCGACGAACAGGTGTTCATGAAGGCGCGTCCGGCGGTACGCCTGGATGCGGTCGAAAGCTACGTGCGCGGCCTGCTCTCCACTTCGCCCGAGCAGCGCCACCGCTACTTTACCCAAGCCGCCCGGTTGGACGCGAACTACTCGCAGCCTTGCTTCGAACTCGGTAGAGTTTTCTGGGAAAAGAAGGACTACAAGGTGGCCGGGGGATGGCTGGAGCGGGTAGCCCGTTCCGACCCGCACTACCTGGAAGCCCAGTTTTTCCTCGGCCTCTGCCGCTTTGCCAACGGCGATTTCAAGGGCGCCGAACAGTCCTTCCAACTCGTGGCTGCCGCCATTCCACTCAACGAGGTCTATAACGATTTGGGCGTCGTGCAAGCCCAGCGCCAGGATTACTCCGCCGCCGCGGCCAGCTTTCGCAAGGCGCTGGAGGGCGACGACGCCGACCCGGACTACCACTTCAATCTGGGCGCCGCCCTCTGGCGCGCCGGACAGTACACCGCCGCCTCCGATAGCTTCCGCGCCGTGCTGGCGCGCAACTCGGCCGACAACGAAGCCACCATTCTTCTCGGCCGGACCCTGAAAAAGGAAGCTCCGCGCCCCGGCGACACCAAGCCCGACGGCAAACCGCGCCTCAAGACCAATTATGAAGAGTCCGCCTTCCGCCAGTTGCAGGCCGAATTAGGCATCAAAAAATAGTGGCATAAGACGCCGCCTTGTGCAGTGGCATAAGGCTCCGCCTTGTGCACCCGGGCGACGCTCGGACCTTGCCCTCACCACTCAAACTACCTGGGAGTCCCGCGCTCACTCGGCTGCTCAGCGCACTTCATCATTCGTTGCGACGCCCCTGGCGTCATGAGCAACCTATGCCGCCTATTTCAACTCCACGACGATCAGGTCCGACGGGCGGGTGCCGAGGTTGGAGGCGCGGTGCTTGATGTAGCCATCGGTCCAGAAGGCGTCGCCGGGGGCGCCATTCATGGTTGCCAACGTGCCGTCGGCGGATTCGAGGCGGGCGGAGAGCACGGAGAGCAGGACCACGGCGCGTCCGGCGCCGGAATGCTCGTGCCACTTCTCGCGGCCGCCGGACTCGCGGGTTGCGCGGAAGACGCGCACCTGCGGGTTCTCGAAGATGAGCTTGTTATGGGCGGAATCGATCGCCAGCGGGTCGAGGTTGCGCGCGCGTTTGGGCGGAGTTGCCGGGGCGGGCTGCTTGATTTCGATTTCGACCATGCGGAGGGCGGCGTCGCTCGCGATCTCACTGATGTGCATGCCTCCGGCGGGGCTCCAGGCGACGTCGCCGGCCTTCCAGTGGAGGTGCTCGGTGGGCGCGCCAGGGTGGGAGATGTCCTGATCGGCGCTGTCGAGATAGATCATCACGCGATTGAAATCGTGCTGGTGGAGCGCCGTGGGCTGGTGCGGACGATCGAGGGCGGTGAGGATGCGGACGCGCGGATTATCGACGGCCACGGTGGTTTGGGCAACCAGCGCCAGAGGGAGCAGGGCGAGGAATAGCGATCGCATGGTTTATCCTTTCGAGGATTCCTGGGAACGGCGCCATGCCGCAAGGAGGGCGGCGGGATCGGTGGCGTAGAACTCGGTGTAGCCGCACTGGCCGCAGACGCGGGCTTCCAGCGGGCAGAGCGCAGGCCCCTTGAGCAGGAGGGCGCCGGGATCGGCGTCGACGCGAAGACGGATGTCGTGTCCGAGTTGTTCCAAGACGCGAGCCCCGAGGACGATGTCGGCGGACCCGCACTTCACGCAGGTGGAGGATTGAGGCATAGCGGAAAGTATATCGGAATCGGCCGCGCCTGATGGGCCGATGCCTTCCCGGAGCCCAGACCCGTGTTGGCGCGCGCTTGGAGTTCGATGAACTTGTGCTCGGAATCGGGACCCCAGCCACGTATCGGGATACCGCAAGGAAAGTCTTATGTGAAGGGCTCTTGGCTTGCTTGACACGGCTTGCGTGCGCACGTATTATGTGTACATATGAACATCACTCTTTCCATTGATGACGAGGTGATCCGGTGCGCACGCCGACAGGCTGAAGTCCTTGGAACAAGCGTCAACCAGTTGGTGCGCGATTATCTGGAGCAGTTGGCGGGAAAGCGGGACCCG
>JADGNT010000109.1 GCA_017883345.1 Candidatus Solibacter sp.
TTCACGTTTGGAACTTGAGACGCGACCTTTTCGGCCATCGCGCGCTGAGCTTGAGTGTTGACTTCGCCAGTCAGCGTGACGGCAGCGTTATTAACAGCGTACTTTACGCTTTTGTGAAGCTTGTTCTGTATAAGCGCAGCATCCAGGTTTTTCTCGATGCCTCTGTCCAGATCTGCGTTCACCGTCTTGGAATCGCTTTCAGCGCCCGTCAGAACCACAGCAATCTGGTTCGCCACAACTTGTCCGCCCGCGATGGATCTCGCTATGGATTCAGCTTGTGACTTGTCACCCTCTGCCGCAACGTGTCCGGCAAGGGTCACTACGCCTTTTTCACGATCCTGAGCTACGGAGACGTCTTTGAATCCGGCCTGATCAAGCGATTTGCGGATGGCGTCAGAAACATCGGGTGATTTGGTGGGCGTTTGCGAGCACCCTACCAGGATCCCGACGACCAGCAGCGCGAGCGAAGCTAAGCACACTGAGAAAGTTCTCATTCTCGACCTCCTTATTACGCATCAAGCTGTTTTGATCGAATGCACACTCTATTGCCGCACTCTGCTCCCAAAATACCCCCAATCAACATCAGGCGGACTGGGAAATCCGCCGCCTGCGGCTGACGTTGTCGCTGGCGCGACGCCGGCGACTACATTACGGCGAGGCCCAAGCCCGTGGGCGGCAGCCGCCTAGTTTGTACGGGCAGCGGCTGAACCCTCCGCGACTACCAACTCTGGTGTAACGAAACCAGTTTCACCGCCGCGGTTAATCCGTCTTCCGGAACGAAGCGTGCTCCGGACCGAGCCGACGGTGTCCTCTAGGGTTTCGCATTGGGACCTTTTCGGATTAGCCCTATGTTCCACTGGCTGACTCCCGGCAGGTCAATGGCCTCGCTAGCGCTACCCGCGCCAACGGGAATATCCCCAGCCCCCGCCGCCCAGTAGGAACAACACCAGAAGAACGATCAATAGGGTCGACATGTATTTATTACCTCGCCTCCAGCACGAGCAGATTTGGGACCAAAGCTAAAAAGGTGCGTAAATACACAAAAGGGAAAAAGGTCGTTAACTCAGGAGCCTACCAGTGCGCGTGCAGGTGTCGTGCCGCAGGAAGGCAAAAGTTGCTGCGACGGGGCGCGGACATGGCGGGATTACAAGGGGAAGGGAGCGACCACGCAAGGTCTATCGCATCGCCCCGGGCGTGCTCTCGCTGGTCGCCGAACTGCGCGGCCACGAGCGCCAGGCCGCCGAGGAGCTCGAGCAGCGGAAGACCCGCGTCGAGGAGCGCAAGCCCCTCGACGCCTCGCCGGCGGCGATCACCCTGGCAATGATCTTTACTGCGGCGGAGCAGGTGGAAAGCGGCAACGTCTACCTGCCACATCCGGCGATCACGCCTCTGGGTGGAGGCCTTCGTCGAGGAGTGCTCGATCTTCCCTAACGGGAAGTACGACGACCAGGTGGATCAGATGTCGCAAGCCCTCAACCGGCTGCGCGCCATGGTGAGCGGTTAAATGGTGTGGTTTGCTCAAGGCTCCACGAGCTGCAGGAAGCACTTTCCGCGGGCACTGTTGCTCTCGATATCAGCAGCCGCAATTCCCTCGTCGCGGCGCTGCAAAAGGGGGGGTAGCCTGCGCGCCGGCCTCGACCTGATGCTCGAGCAGCGGGGCGCCGACATGGCCAATTTGCCCGGCGGCGCGAGACAGTCGCAGCAGATTGGCCCGTGCCTGCGCCGAGACAGATCGGCCTCCGCCCGAGATCGGATGGATGACGGGCGGCGTGTTTAAGCTTTGAACGGCCTGGGCGCGACCTTCCAAGTTTTCTCGTCGAAGTACAGCACGCGCCCCTCCCGGTAAGACTGAACGGCCATCTGAACCAGCACCAGCGTGTGGGCGGCGGTCTCCGCATCCAGCGTCGGCTGCTTGCGGCTGCGCATGCAATCCAGGAAGTTCGTCATGTGAGCGGCATCCATGTTCGTCCGCTCGACAGGGATGATCTTCTCACTATCGCCGAACTTGGCCTTGTAAGCATCATCGATGGTGCTTCTCTCCGGGCGCAGAATGATGTGATCGGTTCCGTCCTCGAAGCCGCCCTGCTCAACCATGATGACTGAACCTTTATGGCCCCGGATCAAGCCAGGGATATATTGCGCGTTCGCCATCGTGGAACTGAGCACCAAAGAGTGGCCTTTCGGATACTCGGCGAGAAGGTGGAACGTGGCGGGCATCTCACAATGCATATCCGTTGGCTGGAAAGTGTATAAGCCGCCGGCCGCCATGACCTTGTAGGGGAACTGAGCCTCGCCCCAACAAACGTTGATCGGTGCCGCAACATGGAAAAACAGGTCCGTTGCGATCCCGCCCGAGTAGTCCCAGAACCTTCGAAAATGGAAAAAGCGATTTGGATCCCAAGGGCGCTTCGGCGCCGAGCCGAGCCACGTTTTCCAATCGATGTAGTCGTCGCCTTTGCCGTCGGGACCGGCATTGGGTTCGACGGGATCGTACGGGTCCAGCCAGTCGGCTTTCGAATTCCGGTGGTACGAGCCCTGGCTCATGATTATATCGCCGATGGCCCCATCGGCAATGAGCTTGCGAGTCTCCCGCCAGTTCGCCGCGGAGGTTGTCTGCGAGCCGATCTGAACGATTCTCTTGGTCTCTTTCATGATGGCGACGAGCTGTTTAGCCTCGTCGATCGTGTGCGTCATCGGCTTTTCCAGGTAGACGTCCTTGCCGGCGTTTGGCGCGTGATCCGCCGGTAGCCGAACCTCGGGGATTCTTCGGCGGGGATTCACGGAAATCGTCCCGGTAACAAGCTCAGAGGACTCGATGTTCAGGCCAGAGCCTTTCCGTACAGCGCGAGCAAGCGGCTCCATGCCTTCTCGGCCTGTGGCTCGTTGTAGACCTGCGAATCCGGGGGGCACCAGCCATGCGCGGCTCCAGCGTACACTTCGATCTCCGCGGGCAGGTTCACCTTAGCGAACGTCTCTTTGAGGACGGTCTTCTCATTGGGCGACCGCGTGTCGTCATTTGCCGCGATCGCGATGAGGAACTGCGCCTTGGTCTTCGCGGCCTGAAGGTGCGGACTGTTTGGCATATCGGTCACGAGTCCGCCCCCATGGAATGAGGCGACTCCTCCGACACGATCGGGCACGGCGGCCGCGGTACGAAACGCAATCGGGCCACCCATGCAATAGCCCTGTGTGCCGAGCTGCCTCTCCTCTCCGCGCGGATCCGGCTCGAACCGCGCGAGCGGGCGCGACGCCCGCGGCGAGGCCGGCGAAGCCGCGCGCATGCCGCAGGGACGCGTCGAATCGCCAGAATTCCGCTGGGCGTTCTGACCGCGGTAGTGGTTCACCAGAATGCCGGTCGATCCGCCCAGGTGGTCGGCATACTCGAAGGCGCCCGCCGCAGGTTGCGTATGGCAGATCATGGACAGGGGTTTGTATGTACATACGGGAGTGCCATGGCTGGCCTGTCGGATAATGCTCAGATTCGCGTGTTACAGCGCGATCTCAAGTTCCACACGCAGCTCACTGTTCGCCGGAGCGCCGCCACCGGCTCTCGTGGAGATCCACCGGAAAGGCCTGGAATAACTTCCTGGTATAAGGATGTTGGGGAGATGCAAGAACCTCCTCCACCGGACCGTGCTCGACGATTTCCCCTTCATGCAGAATCGCCAGACGATGACACACCGCCGCGACCGTAAGCAGGTCGTGGGAAATTAACAGCATGCTCATGTGTCCCTCTCGGCCGAGCCGAACCAACAGGTCGAGAACCTCGCGTTGAGTGATCGCATCGAGCGACGTGGTTGGTTCGTCTGCGATCAGCAGAGCCGGCGAGTGAAGTAGCGCCATCACGATCAGGATGCGCTGCGCCTGTCCTATGCTGATCTCCCGCGGAAAGCGTTTCAAAAACTCTTCGGCCGGCGAGAGGCCTGCGGCCGCTAGCAGCCGCACCACGCGGTCCCTCTGGCCCGGCCATGGTTCAGAGGAATGCGCGCGCCACGCCTCGCGCAGTTGCGTTCCGACGCGCAGAGCCGGATTCAGAGCGGCGGCCGGGCTCTGCGGAATCAAGCTGACCAGCCGTCCACGAATCGCGCGGAGTTGCGGTTCCCGCAACGACATCAGGTCCTGGCCCAGGAGCGTCATTCTGCCGCGAATCCGCGCGCCGGTGTGGTCCAACAGCCGAAGGATCGCGAGCGCCAGAGTGCTTTTCCCCGATCCACTTTGCCCCACCAGTCCGACAATCTCGCCTGGCAAGACCTCGACACGGGCACCCTGGAGCACGCCGGTCTTCTGCGGGTAATCCACCGAAAGGTCGGTTGAAAGAACGGGCGTCAGAGGGCTAATCCTTCCTCCCTGGTGCGGGCGCGGCCAGCGAAACGTTTTCGATATTCCAATACAGATGCGGCGGCAGCGGCGAGGGCAACGCGTCGCGCACTGACGGGGAGACGGCTACCAGGACATCGGGATGAACCAGATAAATGATGGGCTGTTCTTCGGACACGATCTCCTGGATCCGATCGAACGCGCGCTTTCTCGCCGCCTGATCCACCGACGTGTGTTGCAACTCCATGAGTTGGTCGATCTGGGCTTCCCAGGCGGTAGCCGGCTTGGATTCGCCGGGATTCCACGCATGATGCGTACCCGAACTCATCCACACATTCATTTGACTATTGGGGTCGATATCCAGGTTAGTCAGGCCGAGCAGACAAGCCTCATACTGCTGTGTCCTGGTAATCCTCTCGATCAACGACTGAAACTCCAGGGGCAGGAAATTCACGCGGATGCCAATCTTTCTCAAATCCTCCTGTACTATGGTCCCGATCTGGGCGCGCGGCTTCGAACCGGCATTCGTAATCAGCGACCATTCCACCGCATTTCCCTCCCGGTCCCGGAGACTGTTCCCTTCCAGTCGAAAGCCATCCTGCTGCAGCAGCTTGAGGGCGACCTGAGGATCGAACCGGGGCGGACTCAATCTGGCATTGAACCAGAGTTTGTTGGCGGCCGAGACCGGGCCCGCCGCGCCATGCGCATAACCGCGGTAAGCGAGGCGGATCACATCGTCCCGGTTGATAGCGGCCGACACAGCCCGCCGGAACAGGCCCGATTGGAACCAGCGTTTCTTGTAAGCGGGGAACTCCGCATCCGGGCTTTGGTTGAACCAGAGGAACTCGGCATCGAGTGACGGCCCGGCATTCCGCACGCTCGCGGGCGCCTCCTTGCTGAGGCGCTCGAATGCTTCGGGCTCCATTTTATCGACCAGGTGCAGCTCGCCGCGGCGGTAGCGGAGCAATTCGATCTCGCGATTGGCCTGAATGTCCAGACGGATCGAGTCGAGGTTTGGAAGCCGCTTCCCGCCTGCGCCGGTCTTCCAGTAATTGAGATTTCTCTTTAACAGGACGTACTGGCCGCTCTTGTGCTCCGCGAACTGGAACGGACCGAGAACGGCGCTCTCCGGTGGCGCTGGGCGGGCCGGTGAGATCGCGACTTGGTCGAACAGGAGCTCGAGACCCGCCACCGGCGTGGAAAAGAAAACCGAAACGCCATTGGCGCCGTTGGCCCGCGCGGTCACCTCTCCTCCGGCAGACCGAAAAGAATCGGCGATTCCGGATTGGAGCCCGGGGCTCATCATACGCCGTATGGTGGCCACCACGTCGGCGGGGCCGAAGGGTGCTCCGTCCGAAAAGTGGACATTGCGCCGCAGCTCAAAATCGATCTGGCGCGCGTTGTTGGCAACCTTCCACGAGGCCGCCAGCTCGGGCTCCAGCCGCTGCGTCTGGCGATTGAGGCGGATCAGCACGCCGCCCGTCAGATAGCGGATAGTTTCGGAGACTTCCTCTTCCGCGAGGAGTGGGTCTAGAGTCTTGGGGTCCGCCCGGACGCAGAACCGGAGTTCCCCGCCAGATTGGGCGTAAGCGCCCATCGCTCCCGCCAACAGAAAAGCGGTTCGAGCTATTCCCATGTATCCCTCCCGGAGACCACGAAGTGGAGGCTGGCCACAATTAGAAACAGGAGCAGAGCCGGCGTCAGCATCCATGGCGCTTCCTGTATTCTTTGGTAGTTTTGCAGGTCAGCCAGCAGATTACCTAACGACGGCACAGGCTCGGTGATTCCGAGACCGAGTAGACCCAGATTCGCTTCGGTCAAGAGAAAGACCGGAACCAGAATCCAAAACTGAGCCGAAAGCACGGGTCTCAGGTTTGGAAGCAGATGGAAACACAAGAGCCGCGCGCCGGAACAGCCGCAGGCGCGCGCATGTAGAATGGAACCCGCAAAGCGCATTTCCGCCACCGAGGCCCTCACCACTCGGGCGCCGGAGGCCCATCCGACGGCGGCGAGCAGGAGAAACGTGGCGGCCGTCGAAGCCCACGGAGTGATGTTCAGTGGCAGAAGAGCGCGCAATGTCAGCAGGACGAAAAGCCACGGCAGCGAGAGGAACAAATCGGTGAGGACGGTAGCCGTCTCGTCCAGCCAGCCTCCAAAATATCCGGCAGCCATTCCGATCGCCGCCGCGATGGCGGTGGCGGCCATCGCCGCCGCGGGTGCGCAGAGAAGCGAAATGCGGCTGCCGGCGAGAAGCCGGGACAGCCTATCGCGTCCCAGGTCGTCAGTTCCCAGAGGAAAGGCATGGGATGGCGGCGCGTTGGAGTGGTCGCGAAACTGCCTGGCGTAATCATAAGGCGCCACGAATCCCGCAGCCAGCGAAAGGCCCGCGACCAAAACCAGGAAACCAACCGCCAATTTACGAAGCAGTTTCATGCGGTGCGCCGTTGGAGATGCATGATAATGAGGTCGGCGGCCACATTCGAAGACACCGCGATTACCGTCAAGAGCAGGGTGACGCTGACCAGGACCGGGAGATCGCGCCCCAGCGCCGCCCGCCACGCCATTTGGCCGAGTCCGGGGGAATCAGCCAGCGCTTCGATGGGAATCGACGCGCCGAATGCCAGCGTCACCGAAACGCCCACGAGCGCGACTAGCGGCGGCAGAGCGGCCGGAATCACGTGGAAGAGAAACACGCGGGTCCGCGCCAGCCCTCGTGCGCGTGCCATCAACACATAGGGCGCCGCCAACGCCGCCCGCACTTGCTCGTAGGCGTGCGGGAAGGCGCGCGGGAAGACCACCGCCGCAATGGCAGTTCCCGGAGAGAGTTGGAGAAGCAGGCAGACTGTCGCCAGGAGTGCCGAGGGAATGCTCAGCAGCGAACCGCTGAATGCCATGGCAACCGCCAAAACCACCGCCCTCCGGCTCACAGCGGCGGCCGTCGCCAACACGAGCGCGGCGCACCAACCGAGGATGAGGCCTTCGAGCACGGTCCGGATCGTGGTCGGCGCCCGCTCGCGGATCAATGGGCCTACCGGCTGGCCGAACACTGCGGAACGGCCAAGATCCCCGTGGAACAAGCCCTTCAGAAAGCCGAGATAGAAGGTAAGCGGATTACGATCGCGCTCGTTCGCGCGCGCGATCGATGCCAGAGTGGGCGCTGAGAACCGTGCATCCAGCGACCGCTCGTCCACACCAAAGCCGGGCGCCAACCGGACCAGAGTCGCTCCTGCTAATCCCGAAATCAGAAGGATAGCGATTCCGCGGCCGATGAGCCAGACTGGGGAGCGTCGCGATGGCATCCGTTCCTCTACTATTACGCAAATTACGAAGTAATGCACTTCGTTAGAATGTGGATACCCACAAACAGGGGTATTAACATACCCTTGTTTGCAGTAAATCTATTGTGGTTCTCGCAAATTCGGATCTGGCTGATACAGTGGGAGTTGCACATTTTCCGTCACCTCCCGCCGACGGCCGTGTTATCGGCATTGCTCGCGTCCATGATGTCTGTCTTCCGCACTCGAGCGGCGTTGCAGCTTGAGATCCTGGCTCTCCGCCACCAACTTGGCGTGATGCAACGCTCGGTCAAAAAGCCAAGACTGAACCGGTTCGACCGGTTCCTGTGGGCTTGGCTTTGGTGGGGCCTCGGCCGAATGGCGCTCGGCTCTTTGCATCGTCAAACCGGGAACCATCATAGCTTGGCACCGCAAGGGATTTCGACTGTTTTGGACTTGGAAGGTTCGCCGCGGCCAACGCGGCCGCCCGCCGGTGTCGAAGGAAATGCGTAAGCTGATTCGGAAGATGAGCCGCGAGAACCCGCTTTGGGGCGCTCCTCGCATCCACGGGGAACTCCTCAAACTCGGCATTGACATCGGCGAGACCTCTGTCGAGCACCGACTTGTGGGAATTTCCGAACCAGCCAAGTCCTAATTTCCCTCGCCCGCGGGATGGGCGCAAACGTGGGGCGCCATGAGGTGCAACCAGAGTACGAGACGCTGGAGATGAACCCGCCGGAGCGCCGCATGGGGTCGATCCGCCGCGGGCGGCGGTGTCGGCCTGTTCGAAGTCCAGAAAAACCAGACTTATGCTTACCTTCGCTCCCGAATCCGTGAGCTCCAGGAGACCCTTTCCGCCGACATCATCGCGCTTGATATCAGTAGCCGCAACGCCCGCGTCGCAGCGCTCCAAAAGCGCTGCGACCGGCTGCGCGCCGGCCTGGAACGTCTTGCGCCGGATGGCGGCGAGGATGTCCCCGGCGCCTGTGGCGGACCTGTGACCACGGCTCGACGATTCTCCGGGTCAGGACGGCGGTTCTCCGGCACCGATAAAACGGGCCTTTCACTCGACCCTGGCGTCGGTTGACCTCGACCCGGGAGACCCACCGTGAGCCCGCAAACACCAAAGAAAGGCATTCCGCGGTGAGCCTGGTTCCCGCCCGGCGGGGCCGGTCGCGGCTGGTGCCAACTGCTAGGGGAAGGGACGACTCGCCGGGATGATGCCCCTGCTCCCGCAGTATTTTCCCCGTAGTACTCCAGATCCATAACCAAAAAGAACAATGTATTTACCCCTGCCAAAATCCTTAATTAAAGCGAGGTTCCCTCTATGATCCGTTCGCACGTGCGTTGCGCGGTGTTTGCGCTCCTCCTGTTGGCTGCACCGTGCTTCGGCGCTTCGCCGAAACTGTCCCCGGATCTCGCCGGACTTGATCCTGCGTCCTTCGTCGATGTCATCGTACAATTCGCCGCTCTGCCGGATCAGGCTCAGGCCGCACGAATCCATGCGCTTGGCGGCAATCCCAAACTTGATCTGAGCCTGATCAACGCGGCGGTCTACAGCCTTCCGGCGGCCGCGCTGAACGCGCTGGCTAATTCACCCAACGTCGTGTATGTCTCGCCGGACCGACAGGTCGCAGCGACCCTCGAGAATGCCAATCCCACCGTGGGCGCGCAGCTTGCCGTTCAAAATGGCTGGGATGGCACGGGGGTAGGTGTCGCGATCATCGACAGCGGAGTTTTGGGGGAACTCGATCTGCTGGATAAGAGCACCAACGCTTCCAATGTCTCCCGCATCGTTTACAGCCAGAGTTTTGTTCCAAAGGTGACCAGCACGGCCGACCAGTACGGTCACGGCACGCATGTGGCGGGCATCGTGGCGGGGAATGGAACCTCGTCCACCGGAAACAGCGATTTCAAGACCTTCCTGGGAATGGCTCCGAATGCGAAACTGATCAACCTGCGGGTGCTCGACAGCAACGGGGCTGGCACCGACAGCAACGTGATCAATGCGATCAACGCGGCCATTCAACTCAAGAATAAATACAACATCCGCGTCATGAACCTGTCGCTGGGCCGGCCGGTGTTCGAGAGCTACACCCTCGATCCGGTTGACCAGGCAGTGGAAGCCGCCTGGCAGGCCGGCATTGTGGTGGTGGTGGCTGCGGGCAACACCGGGCGCTACGCGCCTACGAACGGCTTCGCCACCATCGGCGTTCCGGCTAACGATCCGGCCGTCATCACGGTGGGAGCGACAATGACTCAGAATACGGCGACGCGGGTCGACGACAAGATTGCCAGTTACAGTTCCAAAGGTCCGACCGCGATCGATCACCTGGTGAAACCTGACCTGGTCGCGCCGGGAAACCGGTTGGTCTCCTTGCGCGCTGCGGGCACCACAATGGATACAAACGATCCAGAATATGAAGTTGCCCCGACCAGCGGAACCGCAATGTACTATCAATTGAGCGGAACCAGCATGGCG
>JADGNT010000110.1 GCA_017883345.1 Candidatus Solibacter sp.
GCGGTTTCCGGCGCCGTCCGCAGGATGTGGCGCGCCGCCACCGCGCCGTTCATGCTGGGCATGGCGAAATCCATGACCACCACGCGCGGCCGGAGTTCGAGAGCGAGTTGTACGGCCTGGTGGCCGTCTTCGGCTTCGCCGACCACGCTAATCGCCGGGTCGTCCTCCAGCATGCGGCGGAAGCCACGCCGCACCAGGCTGTGGTCATCCACCAGGAGCACGGTAATTTGCGGTTCAGTCATGGGTCTCCTGAGGCGTGGCGGGTACGGTGAGCCGGACCAGCGCACCGCCGGAACTGCGATTCTCCAAGTCCAGCAGGCCGTTCACCAGGCCGGCGCGCTCGCGCATCGAGACCAGGCCCATGCCGTAAGCATGCGAGCTGCCGAAGCCAACGCCGTGATCTTCCACTTCGAGCACTACGGCTTCCGGCAGATACCGCAGGCGCACCGCCGCCCGGTTGGAATGCGAATGCTTGGCGATATTGTTCAGCGCCTCCTGCATGACGCGGTAGAGGTGGATGGCGACGGCGCGGTCGAGCTCGCGTGCCGCGCCGGACTTCTCGTAGTGTACCTCAATGCCCGTTTGCTTCTGGAAGCCGGGCAGGTATTGATCCAGCGCGCCTTCGAATCCGATTTCATCCAGGATCACCGGATGCAGCGCGTGAGACAGGGTGCGCACCTTGTCGAGAGTGGACTGCACGATTTCCTGTACCTCGCGCAGATCGGCGCGCAGCGCGTCGGGGTCGGCAAGACGCCGGCTGGCGCGCTGCAGCATGGTTCCGATTGCCGTGAGGATCTGGCCGAAATCGTCGTGCAGGTCGCGGGAGATGGAGCGGAAGGTGTTTTCCTGCATGGCGATCAGTTGCTGCGCCAACTCGCTGCGCCGCGCCGAGAGCACCGCCACCTCCTCAAACATGCGCCGGTTGTACTGTACCAGGTAGAGGCTGGTGAGCAGAATCAACACCAGCATGGCCGCCATGAACAGGTAGACGTTGCGCTCCACACCGGCATACACGCCGCGAATGCGGGCTCCGGCCTGTTGCTCGATTTCGTTGTTCTGCACCAGCAGCCGCGCCACGGCGGTGCCGATGGCTTGCTGGCGCGCCTGGAGCGACAGACGGATCAGGGTGCGGGCCTCGGCCTCCTGGCCGCTTTGGGCGAGCGCGAAGATGCGGTCGAGGGCGTCCCAGAATTGGCCTAGCGAGTCGCGCAAGTACTTGCTCTGTTCGGCATCGCGGTCGAGGGGCGACGACTGGGCTTCGCGCACGATGGCGTCTTCGAGATCGGTGCGCAGCCTGCGAAATTGTCCCTGCCAGGCGGTGAGGGGATAGGGCTCGCTGCCCTCCAACATGTCGCGCATGGCCATGCCGAGCGAATTCAGGTTGTTCTGGATGCGCAGCAGGAGGAGGGAATCGGCGCGATTGCGGTCGATGATGCCGCCTTGCAGCCGTTCCAGGCCGCGGAGTTGCATGACCATGTAGCCCGAATAGAGGGCCACCGCGGAAAGCGTGATGGCTAGCCCCGCCAGCAAACGGACGGTAGGAGATCTGGGTTGGGACATAGCGGTCTTACGAAGGGAAGCCTACCATGGTTGGCGGGTGGCTGTCACAGGCGCGGCGCGCGGAGGGTGTGGGGCGGACCCGCGGTCCTGGGGTCCCCACTGGGGACGACGCGCACGCCAGCTCGCGCAGTCCGGATGAAACTGGTTTCGTGGGCGAGGAGCGCGCTCCAGGGGGACCCGCGCGGACCAGGCGTAGGCGTTAATAAACGCGCCCGGCGGGACGTCGCTGCCGATTGCCGGTGCGATGGGCTGTTCTCGCCGGGAATCGGTAAATCCTTGGCGACAAGGGAGGAGCTACTTCCCAAAAGGCAGTTTGCGGACAGATGTGCGGCGGCTGCCGGAGGAATCGCGTATTGGGCAATGCGCGCCGATCGCGCCCTTACGCTCAATATCTATTGGCGGAATGGCTTCCATTGCCTTGCTGAACGTAATGCGCGGTGCAGAGTCTCTACGCTAGGGCGCCGCGGGCACCTGCGTGACTTTGTGCAAGGTGGCCACGACCTCGCGCGCCTTTTCGAGCAGCAGTGTGTGCTCCGCGGCGGCGCCCACGAATCGCATGCCGCGATCGGCCCACATCTTCGCCATCGCCACTCCCCGCGTCTGAATCCCGGGTACGACTCCGTGTTTGTGGCAGTTTTCGATCAGGCGTTCGATGGTCGAAACCACCAGGGGGTGATCGAACTGTCCCGGAACGCCCAGAGAAATCGAAAGGTCCGCCGGGCCAACCATTGCAATGTCCACGCCTTTCACCGAGAGCAGCTCATCGGCACGCTCCATGGCGGTGCGAGTCTCGAACTGGACCACCGAGATTACATTTTGGTTAAAGTGATCGACGATCTCGGGGAACGTGTGCGCTTCGTATTCGATCATGGTCGGGTTCACCCCGTACCCACGCTGGCCCACCGGCGGGAACCGGAACCAACTCATCGCTTCGTCGAGAATCTTCGGATCTTCCACGCGCGGGAGGATGACGCCTTGCGCGCCGCCATCGAGGACACGGGCAACCAGCGAGTACAGCAACTCGCCAACCCGCACGATCGGGGTGATACCGGCGCCCACCGCAGCCACCGCGATATCTTGCATCGTTTCCAGAGTGAAGGTACCGTGCTCCATATCGATGAAGACGAAGTCGAAACCGGCGGCGGCAAAAGTCCGCGCGATCTCCGGCGACCGGTAAGCCTGCATCTGGCACCCAAAGACCGTCTTACCCGCAACCAGATGGTCCCGCAAACGATTGACGCGCATTGAGACGTGCTCCTCCCTTGTCCTCTAATCTGGTCCGAACGTTTTTCGCGCCGAATGGTTTGGCGTCCTTGGTGCCGAGCTAAGCTAGAAGTCCACTCTAATCATGAACTCGATTCGGCGTGGGGCGCCGGACCCGACGGCGCCGGTGTTGATGATGCTTGTGATGCGTCCGAAGCCAGACGAAGACAAGTTGCCGTTCGGGTTGGAAAATTGCGGGTGGTTCAGCACGTTGAAGGCCGCCGCCCGAAAGTTCAGGCCCAGGCGCTCGGTTAATTTGAACCGCTTCTGCAGCGAGCTATCGATTTCGTATTTCCCTGGGCCCCGTGCAGCGTAGCGGCCCAGATTGCCCCAGGTTCCGTCGGATGGCGCGGCGAACGCAGCCGGGTTGAACCAGTTGTCGATCGTCCGATTCGCCGCGTAGATGGGTTGGCCGGGCACGTAGTTGGGGCGTTGCCGGGAGGCGTTTCCGTCCGGCAGGGCCGACGCCTTTCGAGTCATCGTGATATCGACCGGCAATCCCGTGCGTGCGCTGGCGATGCCCGCTAGTTCCCAGCCGCCGAGGATCCGCGAAGCCAGGCCGCTGCCGCTCAAGAAGTGCTTGCCCTGGCCGAAAGGCAGTTCATAGACCCCGTTGATTGTTACATTGTGGCGAACGTCGATGCTGGTGCTGCTGCGGTCGCATGCGCGGCACGACATATTCTGGATGGCGACGCTCTCACCGGACCCGATGGAAGCGTCGGTGATGCCGTGCGACCACATGTAATTAGCCTGGAACAGGAGGCCGCGCGTGAACTGCCTCTGCAAGGAGGCCTGCAACGCGTTGAAGTTGTTGTTGCCGTCATTCGCCTTGAGACCGAAAGCGCTGAAGTTGGGCAAAGGCCGCTTTCCGGTCAACGGGTCGATTCGGTTGATGGTGTACTGCGTGAACAGATGATGTCCCTCGCCGCCGACATACCCGACCTGTGCGACAAAGGCCCTCGGCAACTGCTGCTGAATCACAAAATCCCAGTTCTCGTAATACAGGTCCTTGCGATGGCGGTCGATCGCTTTCGGGGAGAAAAGCTGGTTCTTCGGATCGAGGAATGCGGTCAGGGGAAATGACAACGCCGGGAAGTCCGACTGCTGCAGTGAATAGCGCGGCACTGCGCTTTCCGCGGGAGGGCTGAAATCGTCGTTCTGGTTAGCGCCGTAGTAGATCCCAAAACCGGTTCGGATGGTAGTCTTTCCCTTGAACATGGCGGGCGCCCATGACAGCCCTACGCGCGGTCCAAAGTCCTTGGTATTGGGGTCATAGTAGGGCGTGCCTTTTGGACAGTAGCCGCCGCATCCCAGGATGTCCACCACCGCGGAGCGGTTCAGAATCTCGTGAACCACCGAGTAGTACTCATACCGCAGGCCCAGGTTTAGGGTGAGATTGGGCGTGGCTTTGAACTCATCCTGCACGTAGGCCTGGTAGAATGTGCGGCGGTTGCCGACCACGCCTTCGCCCTGGAGGTAAGTTGCCGATGCCGCCGTGTTATTGATGAAATCGGTCGCGGTGTCATAGCTGAGCGATGACGTGGTCAACGTGTTGCCTGAATTATTCAGGCGGATGCGCCGGATATCGACGCCGGTCTTGAAAGTGTGGCGGCCCCGGACCAGCGTCAGATTATCGATGTAGGAAAACGTAGTGCCGACTTCGGTATCGAGCGACGTGTCGACCACACCATCAAAAGGCCCGGGGCTCACGGCCACCGGCGCGGTTCCGTATGTGAAGTTGTGGTAGTTGGCGCGATTCACTCCGAACTTGGTCTCGTTGACCGTGGACGGCGAAAAGATGTGCTGCAAACTTAACACGAAATTGGTAGGGATATGCGGAATCACGTTGTGAGTGCCCAGCGCGTCGGTAGGAACATCAATATATGCGTTATCGACGTTGTAGCGCGCGAACGCGGTCGTCTTGTCCGAGAAGCGGTAGTCGAAACGGAACATGCCCGCGTCCTCGCGGATGGTGTCGGTAGCCACTTTGGTCACCTGATCGGTAATGCTATCAATAGGGGTCTGCCCGATCGGATAGGCGTCCAGAATGGGCTTGAGCACCGGGGACTTCGCGAGCACCTGGGCACGGAAAGCGGCGTTGGGCACGAAGTTGATGAACGTCTGCCCCAGATTTTGGCGCAAGCCCTCGTAGTTGGCGTAGAAAAATGCTTTGTCCTTGACGAAGGCTCCGCCCAAACTCGCGCCGAACTGGTGCAGTGTGAAGGGAGGAAGGGTGGAATCGTCGAAGGGCGAGCGCGCGTCCAACGCATCGTTGCGAAGCGCATAAAACGTGCTGCCGTGATATTGGTTGCCGCCGGTCTTGGAGACTACGTTGACCTGCGCGCCGCCGGCCGCGCCGGTTTCGGCGGTGTAGACGGCCGTGCTCACGCGAAACTCGGCGATGGAATCGAGCGCGATGTTCAAGCGGGTATCTGCTTTCTGGGTCTGCTCCTGCACTCCGCTGGTGTCGATGCCATCGAAGGAGAAATTGCTGTCGTCGAGGGAGTGGCCGTTGAAGCGGATGGATCGCTGCGCGCCGTCGCCGTAGTTAACCGCCCCTGGGGCCAACACCATCAGGGTGGCCCAATTCCGCCCGCTGATCGGGATATCGCGAATCTGTTGCGGTTCCACCAGGCCACCGACTTCGGCTGAGGTCCGATTCAGCGTTTCCAATGCCGCGGACACCTCGACCGACTCGGTGGCGGCGCCGACCTCCAGCCGGGCGTCGATGGTCCGTGGCTGGCCGACGGAAATCTCTACCTGTCCAAAGTCGGTGGACTTGAACCCTTGCTTGGCGATATTGACGGTGTAAGTGCCGATCCCCAGTGCGGGGATCTGATAGATCCCAGTGGCTCCGGTCAACGTCTCGCGTCGCAGGCCAGTAGCCTGCGATACCGCGGCCACCCTTGCGCCTTGAATGAGTGCGCCGGACGAATCGGTGACCGTGCCGCTTAGCGAGGCATAATCCTGCGCCAAGACAGGCAGGGCAAAAAGAAGCGAAACGATCAGGTTTTTGTGGCGTTGAACGTACATGACTACCCCCTCTCAACGAGCTGTCCAAAATTTTGCCCTAAGTATATCAGAAGCAATCTGTAAATCTGATGAAAGGGATTAAAACAGTGCGGTTCGGCACATAACCGCCGGCTACACCCTTGCCGGGCGAGTTCAGGATCGACGCCAAAAGGTCAAGCCGCGGAGGCGCTGCCCGAACGATTGGCGATTTAAACCATAGACGATCAGCCCGACGGACACCGCGATTAATGTGTCGCGCGCCTCGCGTAACGTGCTGTTGGATAGTAACCAGACGCCCAGCACCATAGATACGATTGCCAACGGCACGCCCGCCGGCAGCATGAACGTCGCTTTGGGAGCGCCCGGCCGGCGCCGAAGCACCGGGAGCGCACTGCACGTCACCAGGTATGACCCCAGCCGCGAAACTGTGCTCACAGTGACCAGGGCCATGAAGGATCCGGATAAGGTGAGCACAAGCATGATCGCGGTGGTCGAAAGCACTGCCATGGCAGGCGTGCGGTACCGCTGATGAATGGTGGCCAGGGTGCTGGGCAGGTCACCGCGTTCGGCCATGGCGAAAATCACACGCGAGGCGGACAACACCAAGACGTTGAGATTACCAGCCAACGAGATCACGATTCCTGCCGTGATCATTAACGCTCCCCCGGTGCCCAGGAAATGCGTGGCCGCATCGGCTAGCGGTCGTTGAGAGGTAGACAAGTGGGGCAGCGTACCAATGCATACCACCTGAATTAGAACGTAGAAAACAACGACTGTGGCCATTCCGGTCATCAGTGCCGCGGGGAGGTTCCGGCTGGGATTCCGGGCCTCCCCTGCTGGGATAACGGCCATCTCGAAGCCGGTGAAGGCGTACACCAGGAGCAGAACCGATTGGGAAAATGCGCGGTAGCCCGGTGCAACGGTCAGAGAGAAGCGTGCCGGGTCCAGAAAGAAGAGACCGATGACGATGAAGATGGTTAACGGCAGCAACTTGCCAATAGCGAAGACATTGCTGGCGCTCGCCACTAACCGCACACCCACAACATTGAGCACGGTCAATACGGCTACTACAACTGTCAGGAGGCACGCACGCGCCACGCCGGAGGCCACGCTGGGCACAAACAAGCCGAGGTAGGTTGGCAGCAGAGTGCAATTTGCGGCAAACGACGTAATCCGGGCTATCCACACCAGCCAACCCACGGTGAACCCCAATGCGGAACCGTAGGCTTCAGACGCGTAGAGATAAGGTCCGCCCGTTCCGGAATACCGGCTGGCCACTTCCGCAAAGCTGAGCACGATGGTCCCTACGAACGCCGCGCAAACCACAAACGCGATGATGCTATAGGAACCGGCCAAGCCGAACACTTTGGAGGGGAGGCCAAAGATTCCTGCACCGATGACGCCGTTGAGGACCACGCCGACCAAGTCCCAGCGCCGCAGTGAACGCACCAACCCGAGAGCGGACGTCCGGTCCATAGGCAATAAAGGAAAGGTAACAGATTCTTTCACCGTTGTGCCGCTTTTCGGATTCCGTCCAGGCCACCCTTGGATTGACCAGGAGGCGAAATGCGTTAGCCTGCGCCGCCGGATGTTCGCGCCTGCTCGGGGGCCGAGGTGCTCAAGGTTTCTAGAGCCAGCACGACAATTCGCCCCTGCGCCGAGTGAAATCATGCTGATCCCCTGCGCTCAACGCCCAGCCAGTCGCCCGAGCGAAGGGCGCCCCCGCGACTACCTGTCCGGCCGGAGTGGCAGCGGCTCGCGACCCATGGTGGATCGCCACCACGTTAGCGGCTAGCTAGATGCCAGACGGCGCTCCACTTTCTCGCCGCGCGGGGCAGTGCCGCGGTTGCCGTTCGCGCCTCCACTCGCGAACGGACCGATGCCTTTAGGGTTTGTCGGCAGCGACGGCAGTTTTCGCGCATGGGACTTGCGGAACTGAGCGGAGGTGAGCCCCGAGCGAGTCATAATTGCGCACGTTGGACGGAGCTTTGTTCGTGCAAGCTCACCCTGGCTATCGTGAGCAGCCGCGAAGACATGAACACGGCGATCACCCTCGAAAAACGCCGCAGGGTTTAGAAAGGCCGATAGCTGTCATCGCCCTACTGCAAGTGCTTCACCACGGGTTCGGGCGCGGGGGCGGATTGGTCGCCGGTCAACCAATCCAGCCGTTGCTTGACTTCTTCGGGGCGGGCCTGGCCGAGGATGCGGGCTACCACGCGGTCTTCGGCGTCGAGGAAGGCGGTAGCCGGCGCAGCGCCTGGACCTTCTGGCCGTTGGCATCGCGCAACGTGAGGGCGGCTTTGGGCGCGTCGGCGCACGGCGCCAGCACCGATACCAGCGCCGTCAGGGGAACCAGCCGCACTATTTCTCCGTGTGCCCCTTGGCAGGCAGGCGGCAGGTGTAGCTCCGCAGCCAAACGTAATCGGCGAACGCGGCGTGGCCATGCGTGCCGAGTATCTTGTCGGGAACGCCGCGGGTGCGGTCGCGGAAGGCCTGCCGCTGAAGAATCATGCCCCACGCCGCTACCGGGTTGGATGGAGTAGTCCGCCGTGACCACGCTCGGCGTGGTTGCCGTAGCCGTGGTGAGCACGTTGTCCTTGCCGGCGGGCGACTGCACACCGCAGCCGGCGCTGAGGCTGCCGCGTCCGGCGCGGCGCGGATTCCAGAGCCAGCCCTGCGCCACCAGAGCGCTATCGCCAAGTCCCGCGGCGTGGGTGGTGGCGAAGGAGTTAGTTGTTCGAGCGGCGGCTAGCACGTGGCGGGGAAACGTGTTGTGCCTTGGCAATTCCGGAACGGGGCGTCAAGAGGTCATGGCGCGGGACGCCGGCTAGAAAGCCGTCCCCAGAGGGGACCCCAGCCAGGATAGGCTGCCGCACCTAGCGGACATCTACCTAATATCGCCGAAGTGGACGTTTTCCGGAACGCTCGGCGTGTCGAGGAGTTGCAGGGTGGTGGCAGGGCCGAGGTTGGCGGGATCGGTCCAGGAGCGGAGGGCCCAGACGAGCTTTTTGGCGGGAGTGAATTCCAGGGCCTGCACGGGCGTGTTGGCGGGGTTGACGGTGGTGCTCCATTGGTTGACCCAATTGTTGACGAGGGTGTTGCCGTTGGGGAGGCGGGTGGCGATCTGGAAGCCGTCGATCTTGTAGCCGGCGATATCGTCCTGCTTGAGTTCCCAGACCGTTTGGCCTTTGGGGTCGACTTCGACGATCAGCTTTTTGTTAGTGGTGATGAGGGTGTTGCCGTTGGGCAGGCGGCTGGCCGACCAGGGGCTCTCGATAGCGAAGGACCAGACCTCCTTGCCGTGGGAATCGTACTCGGCGACCTTCTTGTTGTCCATGTGGGCGACCAGGATGGTTCCAGCGGGAGTGAGGCGGGCGTGGCGGAAGTGGCCGTGGACGCTTTTGGGATTGCCGGTAGGGAGCGGGAACTCGCGCACGGTCTGGTTGGTGGCGATGTTGACCACGCGCAGGATGGCGGGGTCGCCGTTCTGAATGAAGACGACGTGCTTCGTGCCGATCGGTTGGGCGGTGTGGACTTCGGCGCCGGCGGGGGCGTCGTAGGACCAGAGGAGTTTCTTGTCGGGCGTGATGAGGGTGACGCCGAACTGGTGGGCGAAGAGGATGTTGCCGTTGGCGAGAAGGACGGCGTCGCTGATTTCGCCTTTGCTCGTGGCGTCGATGTAGGACCAGGCGACTTGTCCTTTTTTGACGATGAACATTTGGTGCTGTTTTTGTTCGCCGGCGTAGAAGAAATCGTGTTGGGCGAGCCCGTTGCCGGGCAACACGGCGGGGGCTAACGCTGCGTCCTGGGCGAAGAGGGGCGCGGCGAGAAGGAGGATGAGTGGTCTGGCAGTCATGATCGGGTCTCGACTTAGGGTAACGCGTGGCGGAGAGAGGTAGGGCGGCGCCGGGTTTGCGTGGAGGTTGAGAGATGCTTCTTGACGCGGAGGCGCGGAGACGCTGAGGAAAACGCGGAGAACGCATTTGGGGGACGGGACGGGGCGGCTTCGAGGGAGGCGGGGGAAAGTCAAAGGCAAAGAGAGCGCGGAGGAAGCGGAGAAGAGAGGGGGCGGCGCCCATTTGGTAGTGTCAAGAGAACGTCCGAGCTTCGCTCGGATCTGGAGTTTCTACATTTTCAACCCGCGTCTGCGCCTTGATGCCGAGTTCTTCGCGTCGTGCCAGTCTTGTGCGTGCGCGG
>JADGNT010000831.1 GCA_017883345.1 Candidatus Solibacter sp.
GCGACGGACCCGCAGAGCTTTTCCATGCCGCTCCAACGCAGGCGGCGCACCAAGAAAAAGCCCGGAGCGAACGAACACACCGCGAGCAGCACAAGGGTCAAAAGCAACTGCGGGAGGAGCACTGAATCAGTGTAACAACCCTGCCTCGCGTCGCATAAGGTGCCGGCTTCCTCGAAAATAGACGCTCGTCGGCAACCGCTCCCTCACGGTCGCGGCTCTGATCGGAACCGCGACCGTGAGGGAGCGGTTTCTTGATGGGCAGCAGCATTTTCATCATTCGTTGAGACGTCGTAGACGTCATGAGCAACTTATGCCATCAGCCCAGTTCGAGGCTGCGCACGATGGGTTCGGGCTCGTCCTCGTAGATCAGCGAGCCGTCCACGCCGAGCTCCCGCCTTTCCAGACGCGCCAACCCATACAACGCCGCTGCGACGCAGGCGTAGAAAAGCAGCAACTGCGCGGGATTGTCGAGCAACCTGGCCTCCAGGTCCGCCATGCTCCAGCTATATGCGGTGAAACCGGCCAGGTAGAGGAAGAACATCACCGCCATGCTCGTCTTGCCCGGGAAATACGAACAGGTAAAAGGAATTTTGCGGAACCAGATCAGCAGCAGATTCAACAGCACGAGGGAGAGCGCCAGCGCAAAACTCAGATGAATGAACCCCAGGCGCCAGCCGCGGAAATAGACTTCGAAGGGCGCCAGCAGCGCAAACAGCGGCGCCATTCCCATCAGCACGATCCACTTCCGCGCGGCGCGCATGTGCGGCATGCTGTCCTCGCTTTCGCAGATCTGAAAGATCCAATTGGCGCGCAGTTCGGCCGGGAAGTTGAAGGCCGCGCGGACGCCAGAGACCGCGAAGAACGAAAGCGTCAGCGGCACGGAGAGCAGGCCCACGGCGTGGAAGCTCAAGATGGGCGCGCCCGGCCGCGTGCCGATCTGTAGCACGGCCGGCAGCGCGAGCGCCACCGCGATGCCGCCGTAGGTGGCCAGGAAGAGGCGCTGCTTGGCGTTGCGCAGGATGGTGTTGCCGATGAAGTGGAAGGTGGCGCGCTCCAGCGGATGGGGCAGCAGCCAGCGGTTCACGGTTCGCTCGAAAGCGGTGCGCAGACAGCCGGGGCCGCCTTCGGTGCCCTCTACAGTTTGCATGACCCGTCGCGCGTGACGATGGTAGCCGGCGAGGTAGGTCAGCGCGAAAACCGCGGCGGAGACGGCGAGGCCCTGCCGCGCCAACCCCGCGAGTTCATGGAATACCGGTCCGGCCGGCTGTCCCGGGAGCATGTCCAGATAGAGCCCCAGGAACCAGAACGGCGGGAACCAGCGCAGCAACGGGCTGTGGCTTTCCACCAGCGGGCGAACGCCGGCGCAGGCCAGCGGCGTAAGGAACAGAACCACGATCAAGCCGCCCATGAGAGCCATCTGCACCCACGGCGAGACGCGGCGGAATCCCCGCCCGGTGAGCAGGTTGATCAGCACGCCTTGCACGCTCGCGATGCTCAGGGCGACGAACGTGCCCGCCCCCACGACGCTCGCCGCGTGAATCGCGATCAGCCTCCACACCACCGGCGCGGGCGTGCCTTCGCCGCCGGTGACCAGAGGCGCCAGCAACGTACAGAACAAGTTTGCATCCACCGCGAAGAGACCCAGGAACAGCACCAGGGCGAGGGTCTTGCCGGCGAAGATGGAACCGCCACCCAGCGGCAGCGGGGTGAGAATCAGGTAATCCTTGCGGTCCGGAAACAGCGCGTCCCACTCGAACACCATGACGAAGCCCATCACCACCATCGAGAACATGACAAAGAAATAGTAGTCGCCGAGCAACACCCAGTTGTAGGCGAATGGGTGGTCGAAGCGCGCGCGCTGCGGAAGCATGTAGAAGGGCACCATGATGCCGGGCGTGGCTACCAGCCCGAAGGCCTGCACCACATTGGTGCGCATGTCGCCGTTCTGCGACACGATCTCGTTATCGAAGAAGCGCCCGAAGAAATGGCGGACCAGCAGTCCCAGGCAGTCCATCAGGCCTCCCGCATCACGGCAACGATTTCGCGCGCCGACGCTCCGACATCCTCCTGTTTGGCGAGTTGGCGGAAAATCTGTTCGAGCGACGGCAGGTGCATCAGGTCGCGCAGGCGGCCCACTTCGTCGTTGGCAACGACTTTCCCCTGGTACAGCATGATCACCCGCGAGCAGACTTTCTCCGTGACCTCCAGCACGTGGGAGATGTACATGATCGTCTTGCCCTGGCGCGCCAGTTCGGCGATCAGTTCGTGGAGCAGCATGGCGGAAGCGATATCCAGCCCGTTGAGCGGCTCGTCGAAGATCAGCAGGTCCGGATCGTGCAGCAGCGCGGCGGCAATCAGCACGCGCTGTTTCATGCCCTTGGAGTAGGACGAAATCGGCGTGAAACGGTGCTCGTGAAGCCAGAGCAGGCGGAGCAGTTCCGCCGCCTTGCGCTGCACCTGCGCCTCGGGCAAGCGGCGCAGCCGGCCGATCAGCTCCAGGTGTTCCATGCCGGTAAGATGGGGATAGACGTACGCCTCTTCGGGGACGTAGCCAAGACGCCGCTTGAAGCCGGTCAGGTCGCTCCGGATGTCGGCGCCGTCCCAGAGGATCTGGCCCGAGGTCGCGGGCAACAGACCGGCGAGCATTTTCACCGTGGTCGATTTGCCGCTGCCGTTGGGCCCCAGGTATCCGGTGACCCGACCCGGGGGGACGGTGAACGTCACGTGATCCACCACGGCGCGATTGCGGTATTTCTTGGTGAGCCCGCGGACGTCTAACATCGCGTTCCT
>JADGNT010000832.1 GCA_017883345.1 Candidatus Solibacter sp.
CTCCGCTATCTGAGAATCTCCGCGCCCCAGACCGCCCTGATCCAGGTGGGCGCGGGCTTCCTGGCCGCCAACCCCGAATGCAGCATGCAGCTTGGAACGCGGCGGGTGGATATCCAGCCCGGCTGGCAATTCGGCTCCCAGTATCCGGGCGACCCGGGCAGAATCGCCGTCTACGATTTTCTCCCCGACGCCCTGCTCTCCCACGTGGCCAACCTGGAGGACTTCCGCGCCATCCTGGTGTTCGACAAATGGGTGGGCAATGCCGATGGCCGCCAGTGCGTTTTCTATCGCGCCATGGTGCGGCGCACCGACTCCCGCGGCGGCCACGCCAGCTTCGTGGCGCGCATGATCGACCACGGATACGCGTTCAACGGCCCCAATTGGGACTTTCCGGAATCGGCCGTTCAGGGACTCTACGCCCGAAAACTGGTCTACGACGGTGTGCGCTCGCTGGATGATTTCGAGCCCTGGCTGGACCAGGTGGTGCACTTCCCCGAGGAGGTCATCGACCAGGCCTGGAAAAGCATCCCGCCGGATTGGATCGAAGGCGAGGAAGATGCACTGGACCGGCTGCTGGAGCGGTTCTTCGAACGCCGCGCCCGCCTGCCCGCCCTGATCGAGTCTTGCCGCATGTCGCGGATCAACCCGTTCCCCAACTGGCCAGGGGCATAAGTGGGGAGGGATTCCCCGTTTGGCCGGCCCTGTCCCCGGTTTCCCTGGCAGGATACGCCCCATTTTCGTCGTGACCCCGAAAACGTTTAAGCACCCGCGTAAGTGGCCTCCCGCCACCTGCCCGCCGCACCACGGTAGAATTAGGGGGTGCTGCACCAATTCGTTCTTCATAACGACCAGATTCAGGAGTCCACCGCGCTTTGCCTCGCTCCCGGCCAGATAGGGCTGCTCTCCGGTTGGGGCGTCTTCAGTACGCTACGCATTGCCGATGGGGTTCCCTTCGCGTGGGAGCGCCACTGGGCGCGCATCCGGCGCGATGCCGCGGCGTTGCATGTCCCACTGCCCCAGGATTCGGAACAAGTCCGGCGCAAAATGCTGGAACTCGTGGCGGCCAACCAGGCGCCCAACTGCACGCTGCGCATCGCCATCGTGCGCAACGGCGGCGGCATGTGGGCCGGCCCGTCCAACGGCCGCCCCAGCGATCTCATCGCGCTGACCGCCGATTCAAAGCATTGGGGCGAGGGCGTCAAGCTGGCGTACGTACGCGAAGCGCGCCACGCCGCCTGCCAGTTCACCGGAACCAAAATCCTCTCCTGGGCCATGAATCTGACCTGGCTCGAATCGGCCCAGGCGCGCGGTTTCGATGAAGTGATCCTGCTCAATGAGCGCGGCGAAGTCGCCGAATGCACCTCGGCGAACCTCTTCATCGCCAACGGCAGCCACGTGTACACTCCGCCGCTCAGTTCCGGTTGCCTGCCGGGGATTACGCGCGAAGTGCTCCTCGGCGAGGTCCGCGCTCCCGGGATTCGGGTCGAAGAGAAGGCGCTGCTGCCCGGCGATCTGGAGGCGGCCGACGAGGTGTTCATCACTTCGACCACGCGCGACCTGCTGTCCGTCTGGCAGATCGAAGATAAGCAGCTCGGCCGCGCCGGCCACACGCGTCAGGCTTTGGCCCGCGCATTCTCGGAATATGTACGGAATTACGTGGCGGCGCACAAGGAAGTGGCCGCTTAGGTGACGTGGGACCTTGGCCAGTGGGTCCGGTTCAGCGGTAGATTTGTCCGCGCGGACCGACATCGGAGACCAGCAAGACTCCACCGTCTACGAGAAAGAGAAGTCTGTAGCCGCCGACCCTGGCGGTACGTCGTTCCTTCGACGTTACCGGTTTGGATTTTCGGATATTAAAAGGATCCTGTGCCAACTCCAGCAACTTGTCGGCAATTCTCTGGCGGGTTGGCCTATCGAGCGCATTTATATACTTCTGCGCCTTGGAGGAGATCTGTACTTGCAAGGTCAAACTAGTTTATGCTTTCCAGGCCAGCCGTTTCACCGCGTCGGAGTTCCTCAATCGATGCGTCAAAGATTTTGTTGAGGGGATCTGGATTCAGCATTAACTCTACAGATTCCGCCAAATCAAGCACCTCATCGGCATGGGCGCGCAATGAGGTCAGTGGGCCGGCGATGAGACTATGATTGGAAAACCCAGCCGCCCGTAGTCCTGAATCGATCTTTTCTGCGGCAGCATGAATTAACTTCAGCGTCTCAATACCAGCGAGTACCCGTTCTCGGTTTGCAGGTTCCGATTTCTTGTTGGATTCGACGTGTTCATAAAACTGCCGGAGGAAGCCGGAAAGGTAATGATCGAATTTCCACAATGCGCTTGCAAGCTGGGTTTTCGCGACTTGAGAGCGGATCGAAGCCGAGATCTTATATCCCAGCGATACAAGTCGGTAGGCAGTAGCGTTCCACGCGTCGGTACCAATCAAATCTACTGGAATTGCTGGGCACATGACAGTCTATCGGCGCTTCTTCAAACTAATAGTACCGCAGGCCAAACAAGAATCTGCTATATTTTGGTGCTAGAGATTTCGCATACCCCATATAGTGGGCACTGAGCACAGAGGGCCATATGGGCTAGCAGGATTACGCCGCTCGCAGTGTCGGCTGTAGCATTCCTGTGGAATACTCGCCACCCCACAAAAGAAAGTGGTTCCAAGTGACCTGATTTCCAGCCTGACTCACCACCGGCATGCACGGCATTGAGCTCCGCGAACAAGAGCGCCGGACGATTCGCCTCTCCGCTCCCCGATGGCCGTTTTCTCCAGCCCCCGGATCA
>JADGNT010000833.1 GCA_017883345.1 Candidatus Solibacter sp.
CGCACCACGCTGCAAAACAAGATGCGCAAGCTGGGCATCGATAGCAACCGATCCGAGCCGCGACCGGGGTGACAATGCGCCCGGTCATTTCTTGGGATGCGGAACGATATCCCGGATGATGTAGGTGTCGCCCACGATGTTGAAATAGAACCGCCAGTTCTTGTTGACGCGAGCCTGCCAGCGATCTCTTGATTCGTCGTACTTTTTGGCGTGAAGCGAAGGGTGGTGGAGGTTGCCGGCAAGAAACGCGACTTGCTTAAAGAACGCCTTGCGCACGTCGGCTGGGGCGTCTTTCAGGGCCTGCATCGCACGGGGAAGGTAGTCAATGTTCATCGAGAGCGTCTGGTTTTCTTAGCGGCGGCTCTTTGCTTCAGTTGACCTTTCATGTGCGCGATCATCTCCTCCGCGGTGTCAAAGGGCCCATAGCCGCGGCCGTTTTTCAAGTCTTCTTCGGATTCATCGAGACGCGCATCGATGATGCGCCGCTGCGCCGGGGTGTATTCGTCGTCGGCGTTCGGGAATTGGGAACGGTCAATCACCAACCTGGGGGTAATCACGATCTTGCCGCGCTGGAAAGCAAAATTCACCAGATCGCCCTTGGACAGCCCGGCTTGGCGCCGGACGCTGGTGGGAATGGTTACCTGGCCTTTGTGCTGGATTTTGGCGGTGGTGTTCATAAAGATATACTCAGACTAATTCCGGAAGTCCGGAATCCAGACTTCTGCCCGTAGCATAACAAACGGGAACAACCTGTCAACCAGGACAGTGATCCGATGCGATCCCAATGCTAAAACCGCTTCAGCCCGCGCAACAGGCTGTCCGTGGTCCCGCCCGAGCGCAAACGCACCGAGTGGACGGGCTTCCAATTCTTGTCCATGGTGCCGACATACTGCACGCTGTTGCGGTCGGCGCCAATCAGGATCACCGTCAGCTTACGGTCCGGATAATCCAACGCCTCGCATTGCAGATCCCCGCTTTCGCTTTGCCAGCGGTCGGTCGCCGGCTCTCCCAGCTTCACCACCACCTCCGTGCGGTCGTCGCGTGCGGTCAGCCCCATGTAGGTCTGATCCCTGGCCGTGAACACCACCCGCTGGCGCGACAAACTCACCGCCAGGATGTACAGCAGGATCGCCACCGTCACCGCCGCGCCGATCAGCTTGAACATGCGCTTGTCCTGCGCCGATGCCATCCGTATGCCGACGATCAATCCCGGCGCCGGCCGTTCGCCCTCTCTCGCCGTTGCCGGGTTGCCGCCCACCGCCACCGGCATCTCGATCACCCGCCGCTGGAACGGCACCACCATACCGCGCTTGTATTCGAGTTCGCGGGTCAACCCTACGATCAGCACCGGGTCGTCCACTCGCGATACTTCGCCGATGTAGCGCCGTGAAATCCAGATCTCCTCGGCGTTCTTGCAGTTCACCACCAGGATTTCGCTCCAGCTCGCCTTCTTGTACAACCACTCGTTGTGTTCGATCCCGATAATCGGCGGGTAGAACGAGAACGGACGGGTGATCAGATGGTCCAACTGCGGCGGAATGGGCGGAGACGCCATGAGGATCGTAGGTATCCACTTCCAGTTTACCCGACCCTGCGCCCGCGATTGACCGCGTCGGGGACTGACATGAATTTCCGGCGCAGTTTGCCGGAAATTCGCTGTCTGTCCACGGTTTCCCTACCCGAGGACACCCCGAACGGTCGAGATCAACTGTTCCGGAGCCACCGGCATGGCCAGGGCGGAATTCGCCCCCAACCGTCTCGCCACCTTCAGGAACTCACCGCCGCAGGCTCGCGACATCACGACGATCTTCAAATCCGGCTGCTCTTGGCGCAGGCTCTGGATGATTTCGATCCCCTCCCTCTCTGTCATGGCCAAGTGGGTCAGAACCAGATCGAAGCGCTGCGCGCGCACCATATTCAACGCCTGGTTGCCGTCGCCGGCGAGCAGTACCGTGTAGCCGGCATCGGCCAACACCTTTTGAAATAGGCTGCGCACCCCGCTCTCGTCATCCACCACCAGGACCCTGGCCGGCGCCGGGTCCGGCGTCGATCCCAGCACCTCCCGCACCTTTCGCGCCAGTGCCTCCGAGGCAAAAGGCTTGGCGATGTGGAGCAGGCCCGGGTCCAGCAGGCCCCGGCTCGCAATCACGTCTTCGGCATAGCCCGACATGTACAGCACTTTCATCGCGGGGCGAGCCGGTCTGAGTTGTTCGGCGAGTTCCCGGCCCGTCATGCGGGGCATGACGACGTCCGTAAGCAGCAGGTGAATCGGTCCCGCGTGGCGGGCTGCCAGCAGCAGGGCTTCATCGCCCTGCGCCGCCTCCAGAATCCGGTAACCACACTGGTTGAGCATCTGCACGGCCAACTTGCGGACCGAGTCCTGGTCTTCCACTACGAGAATGGTCTCCGTGCCGCGAAGGTCAGCCGATGATCGTGCGGTCTCGCTCCGCTCCGAGACGGCGGCGCCGGTCCGCGGCAAATGGATCAGGAAGGTGGTGCCGCGGCCAGATTCGCTGTGGAACGAAATCGACCCGCCGGCCTGCTGCACGATCGCGTGGACGGTGGCGAGTCCAAGGCCGGTACCGGCGCCTTTGCCCTTAGTGGTGAAGAAGGGATCGAATATGTGCTCCCGGGCTTCGGCTTCAATGCCGATTCCGGTATCGGCAACCGAGAGCAATACGTAGTGTCCGGGTGCGGTGCCGGGGTGCCGGGCAGGGTCGCCTTCCTCCACGTCTCGATTGGACGTTGCGATGGTGAGCCTCCCGCCGCGAGGCATGGCGTCGCG
>JADGNT010000111.1 GCA_017883345.1 Candidatus Solibacter sp.
GGCCAACCCCAATGAGGGGTTCCGCAAGATTACCATCGACCCGACCAACGATCCCGGCAAGAAGTGGCGCATCCGCAGCCGGCCGGGTTATCGCCCCAGTCGCGTGCTGTAGGGGGCTGGTGTCACGGCTGGTACCGCGGCATCCGCTTCCATTCGGCGGTGGAGCCGGGGTTCGGATTGGCGCTGGGGTCATCGCTGCCGAGATAGTTGCCCTGGTTGTCGCTCCAATAGTATTTGTAGGTTGTGGGCAGTTGCACCGGCGTGCTTGTCCCGAAGGGATTCACGTAGGTTTGGACGCCGCCGAGGTTCTCGCGCACCTGGAAAGCCCTGCGGTCCACGGACTTGTTCCTGTCATCGGTTACCTGTTGCCAGTTCCGCTGGGACCAATCGCGGTATTGGCGAGCGGCCTCCGCGTACGCAGTGGAGTTTTTCAGGTTTTGAGCCATGATGCCGCGCCTGCCGAAGGCGGCGCCGTTGGTAGCGGATATCTGTTCGGCCACCAGGGGCAGCCAGGAAGCATACCCCGGCCATTGGCTGGCCTCGGAAAGGGCCGCGGTCATTGCCATCACCGCGGTGTCATAGGCAGGGAAGATGTGGCACTTGACCGTCCCGCGGCAGGCCACGCCGCGGATGGAATAGGTGACGTCGAACTGGTAGGCGTGGGCGAAGCCGGCAACCGGAGCCGCCTGCCGGGGCTGGCCAATCTGGAGGTTCTCCGGCCGCAGAGCCGAGAGCTTCTCGTAAACAAACTGGCCGGGCGGATAGTTGACGGGGAGACCGGCGTTGCCCACCATCACTGTGAAGGCCTTGTTGTCCGGCGCAACAAGAGTCAGGGCAAACTGACCGTCTTCCCCGACGCGCCAGCCTTGCGGGAGGGCGTACGAGAAGAACCGTCCGTTGCCGATGCCGAGGCTGGGGGCCGGCGGCGCGGGGTCTGAAGCAACTGGTTTAACGGAAAACATATTCTGTGGAAGTTTCTTCTGTATAGTCTTTTTCTGTGCTGTCTGTGCGGCGGCGGGCGCCGGGTTGCCGGTGCCGCCGGGGAGCGAGAAAAGTACGGCGCACAGTATGACACGCCGGGCGGCGGATTCTGCAGAGCGCCGCGCGTGATATCCGGGATTTTCGTTTTGACGCCCACTTTGCGAATCGGTACACATCGTATTCTGTCCCTCGGCCAAGCATCTCAGTTTCGAACGTCTGCGGGTGCGAGTCAAGGCCGTACCCCGCTCTCCAAGCCCAATCGTTCATCCAGTTCGCGCACCAGATAGCTCCCGGCGGAGGGTTCGATAGTGACCTCCAACGCGAATTCTGAAGCGCCCTTGGAGGCCGCGAAACTGAAGAGACCTTTTTCATTTCCCCAACATTTTTTATTTTTTCCGTTCCCCCTCAACCACTTACCGCCACCCTCCCCAAATCCCCCACCACCCGCGTGCTAAATCGTAGTCATGGCAACCCCAGCTCAAATCGACGCCAATCGCGCCAACGCGCAGAAATCTACCGGACCCCGCTCCGCCGAGGGCAAGTCCGCCTCCCGCTTCAACGCCCTGAAGCACGGCATCGACGCCGCTTCCATCGTCATCCCCGGCGAAGACCCCGCCGATTACGACTCTCTCGCCGCCCACTACCACCACGAGTTCCGCCCCCAATCCGCCTCCGAATCCTTCCACGTCGATACCATGCTCCGCGCCGATTGGCAGAAGCGCCGCCTCCAACGCGTCGAGGCTGACCTCTACCACACCGTCCTCGCCGAATCGCCCGGCAACTCCCTCGCTGCCGTACTCCTCGCCGAGTCCCCAGCCGCCAAACTCCTGGTCCGCGTCCAGCGCCAGATCGCCGCCTTCGAACGCACCTGGCACCGCGCCAATACCGAACTCCGCCGCGCCCACGCACAAGCCGAGCCCGCCGCCGTTGGGTCCTTCGACAAGTACCTCGACTTCCTCTGTGCCAAGCCCGCCCCCGGCGAATTGGCTTCGTTCCCGCAATCCGCCGACAGCGAACTCCCAGACTCCCCCGCCGCCCTCACTTCGCCCCGGAACTGGCCGCCAATGGTGGGGCATGCTTCAGCTTGCCAATCCGAGCGAAGCTCGGACGCCGCCCCTGACATGAGGAACTTATAATAAGATGTTTATGTCCGCTTTCCTGCTCGACTTACGCTACGGGGCGCGCATGCTGCGGCGCACTCCGGGCTTCGCCGCGATTGTGGTGGCGGTTCTGGCCCTCGGCATCGGCGCCAACAGCGCCGTGTTCAGCGTGGTGAACGCGGTCCTGCTGCGTCCCCTGCCCTACCACGATCCCGATCGCCTCTATCGTCTGGACGAAATCGATCCCAAGGGTCAACCCACCGGCGTGTCGCCCGCCGACGCGCGGATCTTTGGCGAGCGCATTCACGCCTTCGCGGAACTCGCCGTGTCGCACTGGCAAAATGTGACCCTCACGGGTCCGCAGGGTCCGGAGAACGACTATGGCGGCAAAGTCTCGAGCCAGTGTTTCCGCATGCTCGGTCGGCCGGCGGCCCTGGGCCGTATCTTCCGCGATGAGGAGTTCCGTCCGGGCGCGCCCGCCGTCGTGATCCTTACGCACAAGCTCTGGACCCGCCGCTTTGCGGGCGACCGCGGCGTGCTGGGCAAGACCCTGCTCTTGAACGGCAACCCGCACACCATCGTCGGAGTCATGCCGGAAGATTTCTTTTACGACCAGCGCTTTGCGCTCTGGACGCCGTGGCAATTCACCGCCGGCGACACCGCCAAACGCGAGGACCGTACCCCCGCCGCCGTGCGCCTGCGCCCCGGAACCTCCCCCCAACAGGCGCAGGCGGACCTCCTGGCCGTGCTGCGCGAGATCGCGCCCGAAGACGCACGCAAGGGCTGGAACGTGCGGCTGGTACCGCTGGCCCAGCAACTCACCGGCCGTGTGCGCGCCAGCCTGCTGGTGTCGCTCGGCGCGGTGGCCTTCGTGCTCCTCATCGCCTGCCTGAATGTCGCCAACCTGCTGCTGGCACGGGCTTCGGACCGCGCCCGCGAAATCGCCGTGCGCACCGCGTTGGGCGCCGGACGGCTGCGCATGATCCGGCAACTGCTCACCGAAAGCCTGCTGCTCTCCGCCGCCGGTGGCACGGCCGGCCTGCTGTTGGGCGCGTGGGGCGCCCGCGCGCTGGTCACGCTGTTCCCCGGCCGCGACCCCGTGCCACGGCTGGGGCAGGCCCACCTGGATAGCGCGGTGCTGCTCTTCACCCTGGCGGTAACCCTGCTCACCGGCATAGTGTTCGGCCTGGCGCCGGCGCTGCACGCCTCGCGATCCAATCTCACCGTGGCGCTCAAAGAAAGCGGCCGCGGCAACTCATCCGGCGCGCGTTCCGGCCGCGTGCGCAATTTCCTGGCGATCGGCGAGACCACGCTCTCCCTCATCCTGCTGGTGGGCGCGGGACTCATGCTGCGCAGCTTTCAACGCCTGATGGCGGTCAACCCCGGCTTCAATCCGGACCGCGTCCTCACCCTGCGCGTGCCTCTGCCCGCGGCCATCACCGGCAAGGCGCAGCAGCCCGCCTACTACACTCGAATCCTGGACCGGCTGGGCTCGCTCCCGGGATTGAATTCGGCCGGCCTGATCGCGCCGCTGCCGCTCGCCGACGTGGATGCCAACTCCACCTTCGTAGTGGAGGGACACGTACCGCCGAACGGCGAGCGCCAACTGGTGAAGCTGCGCGCCGTCAGTCCCGGCTACTTCCGCGCCATGGGCATCGGTCTGCGGCAGGGACGCGTTTTCGATGATGCTGTTATACGCGGTGACGCAAGCGACGCCACACGCGACGCAGCCGCCAGGGTCATCGTGGTCAGCGAGTCCCTGGTCCGCAAGTATTTCCCGCACGAGAACCCGATCGGCAGGCGGATTACGCAGGAGACGGCAGGCAAGGGACCATTCGCCACCGTCGTGGGTGTGGTCAACGACGTGCGCAATCTCAACCTGGGCGACGAACCGGAGCCGGAGATGTACTTCGACTATCGCCAGTTTTTCTTCGCCCCGTTTGCCATGACGCTGGTACTGCGCACCGTCGGCGCCGACCCCATGCAGGTGGCGGCGGCGGCGCAGAAGGAAATCCGCGCGATCGCGCCGGATCAACCCATCAGCGACGTGAAGACGATGCGCGATGTGGTGTCCGCCAATGTGTCGCAGCCGCGGTTCTACACTCTGCTGCTGGGGATTTACGCCGCCATCGCGTTGCTGCTGGCCGCCACGGGGTTATACGGCGTGCTCTCCTACGCGGTGAGCCAGAGGCTTCGGGAGATCGGTATCCGCCGGGCGTTGGGCGCCTCGCGCGGGAACATTCTCCTCCTGGTGATGCGCCACGCCCTGATGTTGGTTTCGATCGGCACGCTCCTCGGGCTGGCCGGCTCCTGGGCGCTGACGCGCCTGATCGCGGCGCAACTCTACCGCACCCAGGCGACCGATCCGGCCACCTTCGGCGCGGTCGCCGGATTGATGATCGCGCTCGCCTTGGCCGCCACGTATGTTCCCGCGCGCCGCGCGCTCCAGGTGGACCCGGCGAGTGCGCTGCGCTGCGAATGAGGCAACCGCTCCCTCGGAAGCCGTGAAAAAATCGGCTGGCAGGCGGACCCAAAGGGTACCCCGCCGGCCCCACAAAGCACGCCAGGCCTTGTGCACCAGGGTGGCACAGACGGGGTACCCTCTGGGCCGGGAGCGGTTTCACGGTGGATCGGTCAAGCACCCCAGCCCCACAATCTTCAACGATTTTTTGGGAATTCCGGCACAACCCTTGAATTTCGGAGTCAATGGACATACCATCAGAGTCGAGGGAACGGATATTCAGATGAAACTGTCTTCTGTCGTGCCGCTTTTGTTCGCTGCGACTCTTGTGCTGTTCGCCCAGGAGGCGATGCCCCGCATGTCCTCGGTCGATCCGACAAGTGGGAAGGCAGGTGATGTGATTGCCGTTACCGGCGAGAACCTCGATAAGGGCACCGTTGGTAAGGTCTACCTCACCGACGGTAAGAACGATTTCGTCTGCGAAGTCACCGAGCAGACCGCTACCTCGCTCAAGATCAAGATACCCGCCAAGGTCACCGGCCGCATGGCGCTGATGATCCTGACGGTCGGCAAGGAGCCCAAGCTCATCGAGCAGCCGGTGAAAGTGACCATCGAATAGCTACATCCGCCGGTACGGCGTGTCGAGATACTTCCTGGATTCCTGCGCCGCTTCCGCCTGCGGAGCGTAAGCGATGGCTTTTTTGTATGCCGCGATGGCCTCGGCGCGGCGCTGCTTCATGTCGTAGATCTGGCCCATCCGCAGGTACGCCTGCACGCCCGTATTCAGGTCCACTTCTTCGCCCGCCGCCGCCACCTTCTTCATGTTCTCCAGCGACCGGTCCAGGTCGTTGTACCAGAATTGAATCGATCCCTCCTGGTAGTAGATCTTCTCCCACGGCAAGCGGTCGAAGCCGGGTGCGTGGCGCTGTTTGAGCCGCGCCACCTCCTCCAGCGCCTGCAATCCGCGCACGCCATCGCCGGACTGGCTGTACATTTGCCCCAGTTCCATGCGCAGGAGATAGTTTCGCGGATAGCGGCGGATGAGGTCCTGCACCAGCGGCACGGCCAGCTTGCTCTGGTTCTCGCGGCGGTATAACGCGCAGAGGAAGACCTCGGCGTCCACCCGGTTCAGCTTGCCGTTTTTGGCCACATCCTGCACTGTCAGGATGCCCTTCGCCTTGTCGCCGCGGACACCGATCAGGAAGCCCAGCATCTTATATCCCAAGGGCAGGCTGCCCACGATGTAATCGTGCAACCCCTGCACCAGGCGGGCGTCCACGTTATTGGGCTCCAGTTCGCTGATGCGGTTGTGCAGCTTGCGCGCGGCGGTGGCGTCGCGCAGCGCATCGTGCCACGCCTTCTTCACCACCCAGAAATAGTTGGACCGCAGCCCGAGTGCGATCCCGCTCGCGTACATGGCCGCCGTGTCATTTGGATTCCGCTTGAGCCGCGCATCGGCCAGCGCCATGGCCTTGGCGATCTCGTCCAAAATGCGCTTCCCGGTCTCGGGTGTGGGATTCAGCTTGGGGCGCCGCAGAAAAGAATTGCTGCCCGAGACGAGTTCGCTTTCGAGCGCGCCATTGCGGAACATTTCGCGGAAGATGAGCGTCTGCGCCAGGTGGTTGTGCAGGTCGGGCAGCCCGGGATACTGCGCGATGGCCTTTTCGAATACGGCAATGGCCTGGTCATAGTCCAGGTTGTAGAAGTGCGTGAAGCCCTCGTCAATCAGGGGTTGTTGGCCGCCCAGCGACGAGGCGATCAGTGCCAGGAGCAAGGCAAGCTTGAGCATCTCCCTCTATTATCCGCCCATCCCGGCCCCGGCGACCGCTCCCGACCCACGGGGTCCCCCGGTCGCGGCGCTACAAAACCGGGGACAGACGGAACGTTTTCCAATTTCGGAAACCGGGGACGGACCTAATGTTTTCCGATTTCAAAACCGGAAAACCGGGGACAGACGGAACGTTTAAACCGGGGACAGACGGAACGTTTTCCGATTTATTATAGGGAAACTAGAAAACGTTCCGTCTGTCCCCGGTTTTTATCCGCCCCAGCGCCCACCGCGCGTGCTCCGCTACCACCGCATCCCCCGATGCGGCCAGTTTCTCCAGCGGCGCGCGGAACCTTTCGTGCCGCGCATTCCCCATGGCCACCACCACATTGCGCAGAAAACCCGAGTAGCGGGCGCGAATCAGCGGCGTGCCGCGGAACATGGCGCGGAACTCGTCCGCGCCGATAGCCGCCAGTTCCTCCAGGCGCGGTGCGAACTGGCGGGGCGCGAACGCCGGATCGCCGGTCACCGGCGCGCGCCCGTTCCATGGGCACACGTCCTGGCAAATATCGCACCCGAACACGTGCGCCCCAATCCCGGCGCGCTGCTCTAGGGGAATCGCGCCGCGCAGTTCAATCGTGAAATACGAGATGCACAGCGTGGCATCGAGGCCCTGCCCTGCCACAAGCGCCGCCGTGGGGCACGCCTCCACGCAGCGCATGCAGGTGCCGCAGCGGTCGGGCGGCGGCGCGTCCGGCGCGATCCCGAGCGACACCAGCAACTCCCCCAGGAAAAACCACGAGCCCTGCTGCTGGTTGATCAGGCAGGTATTCCGCCCGATCCACCCCAGCCCCGCCAGGCGCGCGTAGGAGCGCTCCAGCAAGGGCGCCGTATCCACGCAAATGCGCGATTCGAACGGGGCGCCCGCTTCCTCGCGCAGCATGCCGTCGAGGCGCTCCAGGCCCCGCCGCATCACATCGTGGTAATCCTCGCCCCAGGCGTAGCGCGAGATCCAGGCGCACTCCGCGTCGTGGAATCGCGTGGAATGCGGCCAGGGCGTCTGGTACAGCTTGCCGACCGAGATCACCGAGCGCGCCGACTCCAGCAGGAGGCGTGGATCGTCGCGCAGCGCCGCCCGCCGGCCGGCGAGATACGCCATCTTGCCCGCGCGTCCCGCCGCCACCCACTCGTGATAGCGCGCCCGGTCCGGGGCCGAGGCGGCCGCTGCCACCCCGGCCAGTTCGAAGCCGCACCGGCGCGCCAGTTCCCGTATGTGGTCCGCCGTCAAACTTCCAGTCACATCTGCCCCATCAACTCGATCGCGTTGCTCTTGCGCACCGACGCGCGTCGGCCGATGAGATACCCCATCTGGCCCGCACGTCCCGCCGCCGCCCACTCGTGATACCCGCGACCGGTCCGGTGGTCCGCCGTCAAATTTCCAATCCCACCTGCCGCATGAGTTCGATCGCGTTGCTCTTGCGCACCACGCCGGGGCGCATGTGGTAATCGAAGGAGATCTTCCCATCCGCGATCTGATCCTCGAAATGCACGTTGGCGGCGCTCTCCCCGAGTTCGCCCGCGATATCCGCCAGCGCCAGATCGTGCGTCGTGATCAACCCGACGGCGCCGCGCTGCACCAGGCCGCGCACCAGCGCCCCGGCGCCAATCCGCCGGTCGTGGGAATTCGTCCCGTGCAGGAACTCGTCGATCAGGAACAGCACGGGCAAGGGGCCCGCCGTCTCGTCCAGAATTTGCCGCAAGCGCAGGATCTCCGCGTAGAATCGCGAGACGCCTTCCTGCAGCGAATCCGTCAGCCGGATCGACGCGCCCACTGCCACGGGCGAAAGTGTCAACCGCCGCGCGCGCACAGTGGCGCCCGCCTGCGCCAGCACCGCATTCACCCCCAGGGTGCGCAGCATGGTGCTCTTGCCCGACATGTTGGACCCGCTCACCACCATCACACGCAGCGCGCCGCCGATGCGGATATCGTTGCGCACCACCTTGTCCTCGGCCAGCAGCGGGTGTCCGATGGCTTCGGCTTCGATCCACGGGCCCTCCGGCGCAAACTCCGGAAACGGGTCGGCCGGATGCTCGAAGGCATGGCTGGCGAGTGAGCACAATGCCTCCATCTCGCCCGCCGCATTCAGCCAGCGCCGCACCGCGCTGCCCGAGAGCGCCCGCCAGTCTTCCACCCGGAGCGCCAGGTGCGGCGTCCACAGGATGAACGGCTCCAGCACGCGCACGATCACGTTGTCGCGCGAATCCAGGTTCTCCACCAGCCGCTTGAGGCGCGCCAGTTGCCGCGAAGGCGGTTCGCCTTCCGCGTCCAGCGACTGGCGCAGGCCGGCCAGCAGGGGGCAGCGGAACGGCTCGCGCTCCATGCGCACCAGCACCTCGGCAAGCAGCCCCAGTTCGTGGGCCGCTTCTTCCACCGCCGAAACTGCCGCGCCCAGGACTCCGCTCTGCCGGTAGAGGAACCAGCCGTTGACCACCAGCGCCACCAGGAACAGGTCGCGCACCAGCGCATCCACGCCATCGGGCAAGGCGATCAGGTTGGCCGACCGCAGCAGGTGAATCCACAGCGCCGCAAAACCGGCCAGACCCAGCACGGTGTGCATGCGAACCCGCAACCGGAAGCCGGACTGGGGCAGCGCCGCCGGCGCCTCGCCCCAGTGCGCCAAGTGTACCGGGTCCACCCCCGACCGCGCTTCCTCGGCCACGATAGCGAGTTCCTCGCGCAGGTCCACGCGCTCGCGCAGTTCCTCCACGGCCCCATGGCGCGCGCGTACCACCTCGGGCGTAGCGGGCGATTTCAGCCACTGCGCCAGCCGGTCCTCGCCGATCCGCGTGCGCGCCGTGCACAGCAATTCGAACACGCTGCCTTTGCCGAACAGGTCCAGATCCAGCGCGTAGGGATGCGCCGCCTCGTTGTAGCGGTCGCCCGCCTCGCCGGTGCCGGCCCAGTTACCGTCCAGCCGCGCCAACGCTTTTTCGAAAAAGTGCGCCGCCCGCCGCCGCCGTTCCAGTACCTTGAGCAGCTTCTCGTGAATCACCACCAGCAGCACGAACCCCGCGGCCGGAATCAGCACCCAGAGAATCGAGAAGGCGTTCCGTGCCAGGGCGAGCCACACCAGCGCGACGCCGCACACGGCCATCGCCAACTTGCCGTGTCCCAGCGTGCGGTGACGCTGTTCCTGGTGGGCGATTTCGGCGCGCCGTTCCGCGAGGCGTTCGATATAGAGGGTGCGAGGGTCGGGAGTCATGAGACTCCCCTATTGTCGCGCGAAGCCCGCGTGGCGTTCAGCGACGGCGCAAACGGCGCGCGCCGGCCGCGATCGCCAGCAGCCCGAGGCCGGTGCCGAACAGAATCACCGAGCCCGGCTCCGGCGTTTCGACAGGCACATCGATGAATTCAGTCCCGAAATGCGTACCGTCGCCGTAGACGAAGCCGAAGCCGAAGATCACGTTGGTGATCACCACATTCGTCAGGTTGGCGGTTGAGAAGGTGATCAGCCAGTCTGGCGAAGTATCAAAGGTCCCCAGGGGCCCGCTGGGGCCGCTGCCGATAATCCACTGCCCACTGGTGCTGGTTCTCAGCGTCCCAGCGCCGTAGGTGTTGGACCCATCCGGCCCACCGATGATCAGGCCGGTTGTTCCACCGCCGCCGCAGATCACGCACAGCGCGATGTCGGTCGTCGATA
>JADGNT010000834.1 GCA_017883345.1 Candidatus Solibacter sp.
CTGCTGGGTTACATGCGCCCCTACCGCATGCGGATCGCGATTTCGCTGGTGTTCCTGCTGGCCCAGTCCGCTCTGCAAGTGCTGGGGCCGCTGTTGACGCGAACCGCGGTGGACCGCTACATCGTCCCCGCCGCGGGGCAGATGCCCGGCTTTCTCGCCCGCTTTTTGCCCGCCGGCGCGGCCAGCGGCCTGGCGCGCATCGGACTGCTCTACCTGGCGGTGCTGGCCGGCAGCTTCGTCTGCGAGTTCGTGCAGACGTACCTGATGCAGTACACCGGCCAACTCGCCATGTTCGATCTGCGCCGGCAACTCATGCAGCACCTGCAGGATCTCGACCTGGCATTCTACGACCGCAATCCGGTGGGCCGCCTGGTGACTCGCGTGACCAGCGACGTCGACGTGCTGAACGATCTCTTCGCCTCGGGACTGGTGACTATTCTGGGCGACGTGCTGGTGCTGGTCTTCATCCTGGGCATCATGTTCACCTTCAGCCCGGTGCTGACGGCAATCATGCTCGCCGCCATGCCCTTCGTGATTCTGACCACGGTGGTTTTCCGGCGGAGCGTGACCGAGAGCTACCGGCGAATCCGCGTGGCCATCGCCAAGATCAACTCCTACTTGCAGGAGCACATCACGGGGATCGTGGTGCTGCAACTCTTCAATCGGGAGCGCCGCGCCGGCCGGGAGTTCGAAGCGGTGAACCGCCAGCACATGATCGCCTTCAAGGATGCGATCACGGCGTACGGCTGGTTCTACCCGGTGGTGGAGTTTATTTCGATGCTGGCGCTGGCCGGTATTCTGACCTATGGCGGCTTCCGCGTACAGGCCGGGGGCCTGTCGCTGGGCGTGGTCGCGGCCTTCCTGCAATACGGATTGCGCTTCTTTCGTCCGATTCAGGACATGAGCGAGAAATACAACATTCTGCAATCGGCGATGGCCTCCTCGGAGCGCATCTTCAAATTACTGGATACCGTCCCCGAGGTGGTGGCCCCCGCGTCGCCGGATCCCGCTCCGGAGACGATTTCGCCGATCGAGTTCGACCACGTGTGGTTCGCGTACCAGAGCGAAGACTGGGTGCTGCGCGACGTGAGTTTCACCATCGCTCCCGGGGAAACCATCGCGGTGGTGGGCCATACCGGAGCGGGCAAGACCACGCTGATCAGCCTGCTGCTGCGCTTTTACGACGTGCAGCGGGGCAGCATCCGGGTAGGCGGCGTGGACGTGCGCGCCTTCGACCCGCTGGAACTGCGGCGCATGTTCGGCGTGGTTTTGCAGGACCCCTACCTGTTCACCGGCACGCTGGCGGAGAACATCCGGCTGGGCACGGAGGGCATCCGCGACGACGCCGTGGAAGCGGCCGCCGAACAGGTCAATCTGATGGACTTCATCCGCGGCTTGCCGGAGGGCTTCGGCCACTCCATCCGCGAGCGCGGCAGCGGACTGTCCACCGGGCAAAAGCAGTTGATCGGCTTCGCGCGCGCCCTGGCGCACAATCCGCGATACCTGATCCTGGACGAAGCCACTTCGAGCGTGGATACGGAGACCGAATTCCGCGTGCGCGACGCGCTCAACCGGATGGTGGAAGGCCGCACGTCGGTGGTGATTGCGCACCGCCTCTCCACCATCCAACGCGCCGACCGCATTCTGGTGATGCACAAAGGCAAGCTGCGGGAGAGCGGGACGCACCAGGAACTCCTGGCGCAGCGCGGCATCTACTGGAAGTTATATCAATTGCAGTATAAGGATCAGGAGCGGGTGGCATAGGATCAATGCCGGACAAAGTACGCTGCTGTGACCGAATGGATTACGATCTGACCCAGAAGTGTGATGTCCATGAGTCTTGGTTTGACTGCCCCAATGCTCTGATCGGCCTCGTTCGGACTGGATACGGTCTGATCGTCCATGATGGCGGATCGTCGGTCATCGAAATCGGCTTCTGTCCCTGGTGCGGGTCAAAGCTCCCGAAGATCGGGGAAATCGATCTGGACAGCGCGCAGAGCCCGAAGGGCGAAAGATAGTAGCCCACGGCGCACCGCCGTGGGTAGCAGGTGAGAGCGCTGGCCAGGCCCGGAACGGGGCGAAAGAAGGGGCCGACGCGTGGGCTCTGCCGCCCCGTTCCGGGGCTGAGGCGGGACCGTCGTTCTCCCAGTGCTGGCGCACTGGGCTACTCTCTTTCGCCCTTCGGGCTAAGCCGCATGAAAATCGTCGCTGCCCACGAAGAAATGAATGGATAGCAGCATGCGCAGCTTGTCCTCTCAAATCCCGAAAACGTCTAGGATGCCGCCCTACTTCGCGTTCCTATACGCCCGATCCAGCACTTCCACCACGTGCATCACGCGCTGGCCGCTGCCGTGCAATCTGACCCCCGCCTGAAGCTGAAGCATGCAGCCGGGGTTGGCGGTGGCGATGATCTCCGCGTGCGTGCCATTCACCGCTTCCATCTTGTGCTTGAGAATCTGCATGGCCATCTCGTTCTCGACCACATTGTAGATGCCGGCGCTGCCGCAGCAGATATCGGCGCCGGGCATCTCGCGCAAGGTCACTCCCGGTATCGCGCCCAGCAACTGGCGCGGCGCTTGACGGATGTGCTGGCCGTGAGCCAGATGGCAGGAATCCTGGTACGTCACCACGGCGTCCACGCGGCCGAGATTGGGGTTCAGTTCGAGCGAACCGAGGAACTCCGTGATATCGCGCATCGAGCCGGCAAACCGGCGCGCCTTTTCCGCGTACTCGGGCAGGTCTTCGAGCAACTCGCCGTACTCCTTGAGCGTGGATCCGCAGCC
>JADGNT010000835.1 GCA_017883345.1 Candidatus Solibacter sp.
GTTCAGTTCAATCCGGCTTCAATGAGGTCGCGCCCCGAGCGCATCCCAGCGGCCGTGTCGCGCGACCTCACAGAACCCTCCAGATTCCGACGCAAGCCGGCCACCTATTCCAACTTGATCGCGGCCACCGTTCCGATCTGAAGCCGGCCACCATTCCGATTTGATCGCGGCCACCATTCCGACTTCATCGCGGCCCCCCTCACAGGCAAGAGGGCATCCGGAGGAGGAGGTCGTCTCGCGGGTCAGTGTCACCTGGCGTCCAGTGCCCCATCGCAATCGATGGAGTGGGTGGAATGCCGACGGAGAGATTGTCCATGCGGCGGATACGACAGATTTTGCAGCTGCATTTCGGGGCGCAAGCGAGTTCGCGGGTGATCGCCCGCGAGTTGGGCGTGGGGCGCAGCACGGTGCAAGGCTACCTGGCGAGGGCAACGGCGGCGGAGCTTGGTTGGCCGCTGCCCGTGGACCTGACGGATCAGATGCTGGAGGAGCGTCTGTTCCCGCCGGCGAGCCTGAAGTTGGGCGTACGCCGCTACACCGAGCCGGACTGGGCGTCCCTGGTGCGGGAGATGAAGCGCCCCGGGGTCAACCTGATGATTCTGTGGGAGGAATATCAGGCGGCTCACCCGGAAGGGTATGGCTACAGCCGATTTTGCGAACTGTATCGCGCCTTCGAGGGCCGTTTGTCGCCGACCATGCGTCAGACCCATGTCGCTGGGCACAAGGCGTTCGTCGACTACTCCGGCAAGAAGGTGCCGATCGTCGACCCGCTCACGGGCGAGGTGCGCGGGGCGGAGATTTTCGTCGCCGTGCTGGGCGCATCTAACCTGACCTACGCGGAAGCGACGTGGACGCAGACGTTGCCGGACTGGATCGGCGCGCACGTGCGCATGTTCCGCTTCTACGGTGCCGCGCCACGGTTGCTGGTGCCGGACAACCTCAAGAGCGGCATCAGTAAGGCCTCGTTCTACGACCCTGAGGTCAACCGGACCTATGGCGCCATGGCGGCGCATTACGGCGTCGGCGTGCTGCCGGCGAGGTCGAGAAAGCCAAAGGACAAGGCGGCGGTCGAGGCGGGGGTAAAATTCGCCCAGTTCTACATTCTTGGGCGGCTGCGCAACGTCACGTTTTTCTCGCTGGCCGAGTGCAACACGGCGATCACGGCGGCAATGGAGCGCATGAACGGGCGCGAGATGCGCCGTCTGGGGGTCAGCCGGCGTCAGTTGTTCGAGGCTGTCGAGCGACCCGTCATGCAGCCCTTGCCAGACCGGGACTACGAATATGCCGACTGGCACCTCGCCCGCGTGGGCATCGACTACCACGTGGAGGTCGCCGGCTTTTTCTACTCCGTGCCGCACGGGCTGATCCGCGAGCAGGTCGACACACGGGCCACCGTGCGCACGGTCGAGGTGTTCCACCGCGGCAAGCTGGTGGCGGCGCATGCCCGGCGCTACGGCGGTCCGCGGCATGGCACGCAGCCGGACCACATGCCCAGCGCCCATCGTCGATACGCCGAATGGAGCCCCGAGCGGTTCCAACGCCAGGCGCGCGCCATCGGGCCGAACACCGAGGCGCTGATCATCACCGTGCTGGCCCACCGGCCGCATCCGGAGCAGGGCTTCCGGACGTGCGTCGGGGTGCTGCGCCTGTTCCGCGGTATCGAGGCGGCCCGGGCAGAAGCCGTCTGCATCCACGCGCTCGAGATCGGCGCCCGGTCCTACCAGAGCGTGGCGTCGATCCTGAAGCACGGGCTCGACCGGAAGGCGTCACCGCAAGCCGCGGACGGCGCGCCCATTCTGCACGCCAACATCCGCGGCTCCCGCTACTTTCACTGAGGAGACAGCCATTGCTGCATCACCCGACACTCGAGCGTCTGCACGAGCTTGGCCTTGAAGGGATGGCCAAGGGCTTCCGCGATCTGGCGGCCAATCCCGAGAGCCGGGGGCTGGACCACGCCGAATGGCTGGGCCTGCTGCTGGAACAGGAGGTCACCCTGCGTCAGCAGAAGCGCTTTGAGGCGCGAACGCGAACCGCCAAACTGCGGCAGGCGGCCTCGATGGAGGACGTCAACTACAAGGCCGCCCGCGGTCTGGACCGCGCGATGTTCCTGCGGCTGGCCAGCTGCGACTGGATTCGCGAGCACCGCCACTGCTTGATCACCGGCCCCTGCGGGGTCGGCAAGTCGTGGTTGGCGTGCGCGCTCGGCGACAAGGCGTGCCGCGAGAATTTGTCGGTTCTCTATCAGCGCAGCCCGCGGCTGTTCGCCGCCCTGGCGCTGGCTCGCGGCGATGGCCGGTATGCCCGGCTGATGCGCCAACTCGCCCGCGTCGACCTGCTGATCCTGGACGACTGGGGGCCGGAACCGCTGACCGCCGAGCAACGGCGCGACCTGCTGGAGATCGTCGACGACCGCTATGATCGCGGCTCGCTCATCATCACCAGCCAGGTGCCGATCGAACGCTGGCACGAGACCGTGGGCGACCCCACACTGGCCGACGCTATCCTCGATCGCGTCGTCCACAGCGCCCACCGCATCGAACTGAAGGGCGAAAGCCTGCGCAAGCAGCGTGCTGCGGCTTGACCGCCCTCGCCTCGCTATGACATCACTAAAACCGACCTGACGAGACGACGCCACCTGGCCGCGATGAGCTTGGAACGGTGGCCGCAATCAAGTTGGAATGACTGGCCGACTCAACTCCGGGATACCCGGCCGGCTTCGTCGGAATCCGCAGGTCCACCGCCAGATTGGCGGAAACGAATAAGATGGACATCTTGAA
>JADGNT010000836.1 GCA_017883345.1 Candidatus Solibacter sp.
TGGTCTCAACAGACGGGATTCGATTCCGACCCGTGGCTGTCAAGTATGCCTCTGGCTTCTGTGAGCGCTCTGGAACCGTAAGTCCCACGACCGCGATCACGTAGGAGGATGCGTGATCCCCGATTGCCGGCTTGCCATTCAACCTCTCGATGGCTAGTTGCACAGGGCGCGCGCTGTCCCACCGGACGATGGCCTTGGTCCGGCCATCTAGCTTGGCCCACGGAGAGGCGTTCAAAATTCGTGTGGCGTCCTGCTGAGTCCATTGTGAGCGGGGAGTTTCCCACGGATCTCCCGCAAAGCTGGGCAGCGCCAGTAATACGCCGATGAGTAGTCTCTTCATTTGTCCACGCTGGAAAGGTAGACGCATTGGAAAGCGAAGACAGTCTCAAGAGTATTGTGAAGTAGTGTGACCACCGCGTTGGGAACAGTTCGAGCGGCTTAAGACTTTGGCGATTCGGCCAGGCGGGGAAGGTCAAGAATCACCCGCAGGCCGGGGTGCGCATTCTCCGCGCGCAGGTCGCCATGATGGAGCGTGACCGCCCGCATTGCGATCGCCAGTCCCAGTCCGACGCCGCCGGTAGCGCGGTCGCGCGCGGGGTCGACACGGAAGAACGGCGTGAAGATCCGGGTGAGATCTTCCTCCGGCACGCCCGACCCGTAATCGCGGATCGAGATGGTCGCGGATTGCCCATGGACCGCCAGGTCCAACTCCACGGCGCTGCCAGGCGGTGCGTATCGGATCGCGTTCTCGACTACGTTTTCAATGGCGCGGCGCAATAGTTCGAGGTCTCCGCAAACGACGGGCGAAACCTCCAGGCTGGGCACCAACCGGCAGCCGCGCTCGCGGGCCTCGTAAGCGCAATCCTCCAGGATCGCTTCTACCAGGGGAGCCAGTTCAACCGGCTCGGAACGATGGCTGGAAGCGTCGCCCTCGGCGCGGGTTACCTGCATCAGAGCGCCCACCAACTCGCTGAGGCGGTCGACCTCTTTGTCGACCTGTGCCGCCGAATCGTCGCGATCCTCTGCGCGTCTCGAGAGCTGCACGGCGAAGCGCAGGCGCGCGAGCGGGGAACGCAGTTCGTGGGAAACATCCTGCAACAGGCGCCGCTCGGCCGTAACCAGCGTCGTGATGCGGCCGGCCATCCGGTCGAATGCCCGCGCCAATTCGCCGATCTCGTCCTTGCGCGCGGACTCCGTGCGCACGGAAAGATCTCCGGCGCCGAACCGGTCCACCGCGCGGGTCAGGTGGCCGAGCGGCGATGCAATGCTGACGGCAAGCGCCCAGCACAGAACAGCGACCGCCACAATAATCAGCAGGCAGTAAGGTATGAACCGCCAGACATCGAACGGCGGGTCAGTCAGCATGATCAGACGATAGCGCTGGTCGGGAGTGGTGGCTGCAATCACGAAATGCCCGTCGTAGCGATGCGGCTCATCCCACCGCCCGCCCACCGTGGCAATGAGTTCAGACCGGTCCTCGCCGCTTGCGAGATCCCGGCCGTGCGCGTCTGTCAGGTAGTACTCCCCGGAAACGAATCCGCGCAATCGCGCCAGCCTGCGCGCCAACGCTTCCGCTCCGCCAGACTCGTAGGCATCGCGGGCGTCCGCCAGCTGGAGCGCACTCAACTGCTCGATCGGACCACCCTTGCCGGCGGTATCCAACAGAACGAAGCGCGATACCAGCACGAAACCGGCAAGCGATAGGATCAGAGTGCCGAGGCACCAGAGCAGGATCTTGACGTAGACGGATCTCATCCCTCCCGCCTGGTTAGCTCGGCGAAGCAGTAACCCACCCCGCGCACGTTGCGAATCGTGATCTTACCGTTGCCTTCGAGCTTCTTCCGGAGGTGGCAGATATGTACGTCTACGGCACGTTCATACGGTGTAGCAGGCCGCTGGTACAAAACGGTAGTCAACTCGTCGCGCGTCACGACCCGGCCGAGGGACCGCATGAGGACCTCCAGAATAGCGCACTCGATGGACGTCAACTCCACGGGCTCGCCGGCGCACCAGAGTTCGCGCGTAAGAGGGTTGAGCTCGAGGCCACCCACCTCGATGATCTGCGGCTCGGCGAGATCGGCGTTGCTCGCGCGGCGCAGGACTGCCCGAATGCGCGCGAGTAGTTCCTCCGGGCCGAACGGTTTCAGCAGATAGTCGTCGGCGCCTAGATTCAGTCCCAGGATGCGGTCGCTTTGCGCGGTCCGCGCGGTCAGCATGATCACCGGAGTCGTAATTCGCTTCCGGATCTGCCTCAGGATATCGAAGCCGTCCATTACGGGGAGCATCACATCCAGGATGATGAGGTCGAATGCGCTCTCCAGCGCAGCCGCCAGTCCGGTGCGCCCGTCGTGCGCCAGTTGCATGCGAAAACCGTACGGAACGAAATATTTGGTCATCAACGAGCACAGTTGCTTGTCGTCGTCTACCAGGAGGATGGAGCGGGAGATCTGGGGCGAGCCGGCCTGCGAAAATGGAGTGGGGAAGCTCAAAGTCTCTATCCATTCTTAGCGCAAGGCGGGCGGCAGAGACGCCGCCGGACAACTGCTTTAACAAAACTTAAGGTTCGTGGAGCGCAGGGCGCCGTTTACTAGTTACAGGGCCGCTCCCGTGCTAACCGTGGCGGCTCGGCGTGATGCCGCCCGATAAGTAACCGAACCGCGATCATTGTACCCTTCCCGGGCTTGACAGTGCCGGTGGGGACAATGGCGCCGTTGGCGTGAGTGAATGGTTACTTCAGCGACGTTGCGTCGGTGGAAGACCGATTCGACG
>JADGNT010000837.1 GCA_017883345.1 Candidatus Solibacter sp.
CGCGGCGGGTGCGCGGGCCGGAGTTTTCGCCACCTGAGGCCGATCCAAACCGCCACCTGAGGCCGGAGTTTTCGCCACCCGTTGCCGGAGGCTCCGAGCCGTAGGCGAGGCAGATCCACTGCTGACGGGTAGACAGTATCTTGTCCAGCGAGAGCCAATCAAGTATTATATTTTTATAGTCCTATGATGTTGATGTGGCTGCTCCCTGTGGATTGCGTGAGTAACGTGGATAACTAATATAAGTCATTCACTTTCCTGGTCTACTTTATCCACAGCCCCATCATGAGAGGGCTGACGCGCGGCTGTGCGGCGCATCGACTCGCCCTTGAGCTCGAAGCGGTAGGCGTTGTGGACCAGGCGATCCAGGATGGCGTCGGCGTAGGTGGGGTCCCCGATCTGGTCATGCCAGCGCTCCAGCGGGATCTGCGTGGCAACGATGGTCGAGGCGCGACCGTGGCGGTCGTCGATGACCTCCATCAGGTCGCGGCGCTGATCGGCGGTCAGCTTGACCATGGCCCAGTCGTCCAGGATCAGCAGACGCGTGCGGGCCAGGGTCTTGAGGGCGCGCGCCTGACGGCCATGCAGCCGCGCCACCGCCAACTCGTCGAGCAGCCGCGACAGCCGCTTGTAAAGCACCGAGACGCCGTCGCGGGCGGCCTGGTTGCCAAGCGCGCAAGCAATCCAACTTTTGCCGATCCCGGACGGGCCGGTGATCAGAACGTTGCGGTGCTGGCGGATCCATTGCCCCGCCGCCAGCGCCTGGATGCTCGATCGGTCCAGCCCGCGCGGCGTGCGCAGGTCCATGTTCTCCACGCAAGCGGACTGGCGCATGCCGGCCCGACGCAGCCGCTGCTCCAAGGCGGCGTTGAGCATGGCGCTGTGCTGGATGTCGACCAGCAATGCCAGCCGTTCCGAGAACGGCAGGGCATCGATCTCGGGCAGGCGGAGTTGAGCGGCCAGCGCCTCGGCCATGGCGCCCAGGCGCAGCGCGTGCAGCTTTTCGATGGTCGGCTGATACATGGTTTTCCCTTTTCGCCGGTTCGGCGCTGCGCCGGTTGTCAGTGGTAGTAATCGGAGCCGCGGATATTGCCGTGGTGGCCGGGGCCGTCCTCGATGAGCGGCTCGGCGAGTGGCCGACCGCTCTTGAGCAGATGCTCGACGAAGCCGGACGAACTGGCGCCAGCGGCCAGCGCCCTGATGCAGGCTGCCTCCAGTTGCTCCGCCGAGGTGCGGGTCGCCAGACGCAGGATGCCCAGGCAGGACCGCACGCCCTGCTCGACGTGGTCGCGCCCGGTGAGCAGGCGCTCGACATAGGCCGCGGTGGCAACGCCGACCCGGGCGGCCTGGCCGCGCACCCAGTCCGGCGTGCGGTTGGCCACAGCACTGTGCGCCGGCGGCATATGCTCGCTCAGCGTCGCCCAGCGATTATGCCCGGCCAGCCGGGCATGGCTGGCCACCCGCTCGCCGCGGTGGAAGACCTGCACGGCGGTCCGCGTGATGAAGACGTCGACGCGTTTGCGGGCGAATGCATGCGGCACGGAGTAGAAATTCCGCTCGACGGCGACGTGGTAGTCGAGGCTGACGGTGGCGGCGATCGCCCACTGGCCGAGCACGTAGGGCTCGGTCGGCAACGATTTGAGCGCCGCGCGCTCGACCGCCTCGAACAAGCCGCGCCGACTGCCCTCGCGCGGCGGCGCCATCGGCTTGTCGTTGAGCGCGGCCAGCAACGGCGCGATCGCCGCGTTCAACTCGGCCAGCGAGAAGAACTGCCGGTGGCGCAGCGGTGCCAGCAGCCAGCGACAGGCCTGCAAAACGCCGTTCTCCACCCCCGGCTTGTCGCGCGGCTTGCGCACCCGCGCCGGCACCACCGCCGTGGCGTAATGCTTGATCAGCCCGGCATAGCTGGCGTTGATCACCGGGTCGTAATACGACGCGTGAGTCACGCCGACCTTGAGATTGTCGGGCACCACCTTGGCCGGCACCCCGCCCAGGAAGGCGAACAGCCGGACATGCGAGGCCAGCCAGTCGTCCTGCGATTGTGTCCAACTCGCCTCGGCATAGATCAGCCCCGAACAAGGCAGGCAGGCCACGAATATCTGCGCCGCACGCGCAGCCCCGCCGTCCACCACCGAGACCGTGTCGCCGGCGTAGTCGACCTGCACCGTCTCGCCGGCATGATGCACCTGGCGCATCGACAGGCCCCGCCCCGAGGCCTTCTGCCATTCGCTCAGCCGCGACTTGAACTGGCTGAACGCAAAGCCGTCCGGATGCTCGGCCTTGTATTCCAGCCAGAGAAGCTTGCGCGTCACGTGCTTGTGGCGCCGCAACTCCTGGTCGATCGCCGCCCAGTCCGGCACCGCACGTCCTGCGGCCAAAGCCGGTGGCGGGAACAGCGCCGCCTCCAGCGCCGTGTCCGACAACCGTTCCGCGGCACCGCCATCCAGCCCAGCCGCCGCGGCGCGCGCCAGATAGCCGCGCACCGTCGAGCGCGCCAGCCCGGCCCCCACCGCGATCGCGCTCAGGTTTGCCCCCAGCTCCGCACGCAATCGTAGAACTTCCCTGATCCGCCGCATCTCTGACCTCGGTCTCGGCACTCTCGTTCCCCACCCAAAAAGGCGGGACGATAGCCGCGATTACTTCGATGTCAGCGGTGGATCCCCGGCCCAGGGCACTGGCGAATTCACCGGCCTCAGGTGGCGATTTCCGCCGGCCTCAGGTGGCGGTTTCAACCGGCCTCAGGTGGCGAATTCAGCCGGCCCGTGCAA
>JADGNT010000112.1 GCA_017883345.1 Candidatus Solibacter sp.
GATCGCCTTGCCGCCATCAAGGCGAAGTACGATCCCGGCAACTTCTTCAACGTGAACCAGAATATCCGGCCCGTGGCATAAGGCTCCGCCTTGTGCATCCGGGCGCAGCCCGGACGTCCGAGCTTCGCTCGGATGGGTCGCGGTAGGGATGCCGGTTACCCGGCACCCCCCGCACAGATCCGTGCTGGCGCTCCTAACGCACACGGTTCTTACCTCGGATATCTGGCGGCAAACCGCTCATTCGGCCACGGGTGTAGAACCTCGACTGGGGGGATCAATACACCAAGTCGCTCCAGAAAACGGGTCCACGTCCATCGGTGCTTCTGGCTCCGCCGTCGTATCTGGCGAAACCATAATCGAAGCACGTCACTACGGAACCCCTTCATTCGCTCCTGGTTGTCCGGTACGGCGTGATATTGGAAATATCCGCGAACCACCGATTGGAGCCACTTCAGGTTCTCCTGGATCGATTCGTGCATCCGTTTTCGCAGTTTCTGCCGAATATCCTTCAGCTTGGCCGCCATGCGTTTGCCGATCGTCTTGCGAATGACCGTGAAGTACCCTTTCCGGCTGCGCCCACAGATGTGTGTGAAACCCAAAAAGTTGAAGGTTTCCGGCTTCCCTTCCCCACGCTTCTTCCGGCGCTCGGCAGCATAACGCCCGAACTCAATCAGGCGCGTCTTGTCCGGGTGTAGTTCCAGTCCGAATTTCCGCACCCGCTCCTGCAACTCCTTCAGGAATCGGTCTGCGTCTTCCCGGTTCTGAAACCCCAGCACCGCGTCGTCGGCATACCGCACGATGATTACCTCACCCTGCGCCACCTTCTTCCGCCATGCCTTGACCCAGAGATCGAGCACATGATGCAGGTAGAGATTGGCAAGAATCGGCGAAATCACCGATCCTTGCGGCGTCCCTTCCTCTGTCTCGAACCACCGGCCATCGTCCATCACGCCCGCCTTCAGCCATTTCTGGATCAGGCGAACGACCCGCTGGTCTCCGATCCGATGCTCCACGAACTTGATCATCCATTCGTGTCCGATTTTGTCGAAAAACGACTTGATGTCCAAATCCAGCACCCAGTTCACTTTCTTCTGCGTTATCCCGACGTACAGCGCGTCCAATGCTTCATGCTGGCTGCGCTCCTGCCGGAACCCGTATGAAAATCCCTGGAAGTCCTCTTCCCAGATCTGGTTGAGTACTGTCCCTACCGCTCGCTGTGCGATTTTATCTTCCAGCGCCGCGATTCCCAATGGTCGTTGCCTTCCATCGGTTTTCGGGATCCAGACTCTCCGCGACGGTTTCGCCTGATAGCCCCCACTATGGATTCGCCCATGCAGGTCGGCTAGCCGATCCTCCAGGCCTTCTCCATATTCTTGCCACGTCATCCCATCCACTCCCGCCGCCGCTCGCCTCTTCAGGCTGTAGTAGCTGCTGCGCAGCAGATCGATATTCACGTGGTGCAGCAGAGCTGTGAACCGTACTTCCTTGTCCTGCCTGGCTGCTTGCCGCACACGGTCCAGCCCGTTTGGCTCGCTTTCCCGGCTCGGTGTCCGGTACGAGTTAGGCTCTTCCGTGTTCTCCTTGGTCAACGGCCTTCCCTCCACGATCTCCTTCGGCCCTCCCCTGCCTTCGTTCGACCGCTTCGCCGGTACTATGCCGCTGTACGACTCCCCGCCGCCGTTCATCTGGGCCTTATAGCTCATCGCCTTCTCCCAGCGTTCCCTGTCCTACCGACCACGGATGGCCACGGGGCCTCTCGGTTCTCGCGCGTGAAGTTTCTATGCATGCGTGGGGTCTTCGACTCCGCAGGGCCGGATGCACTCGCGTTTACGCGCACCTCGGTGTTGCCTTCCGCACTGCTTGACGCCGTCGGCACCCTGATTTTTGCGATTTCGGAGCTCACTGCTTCGGGATACCCAGCCTACATATGCCCCTGTCCAACGCTTCAAGTGCGTCCTTACGGTCCGCCCTCGCATGGCTCGGGGTCAGGATGGTCGCTACTCCTTTCCTGTATGACTCTTTCATTCACTACTTCACGCCGGTTTATCCCGACGCTATCCAAGCTAAAGCATGCCCCACCCTTAAGCATCGAGTTTTGATGACATTTCGCGGGCCGAAGGCCCATCCCGACAGACGACAGAAGGCGCACCGTCTGTCCCACGTCTTCACCCCCGCCACGTCACCAGCAACTGCGCCAGCACAATCTTGGCCACCGTGCACACGGGGAACACGCGCGCGTAGGCGGCATGCGGGGCGTCCGAGTTGGAGATCAGACTGGCAAACGCCAGGCTGGCCGGCTCGGTGTGGATCGCGCAGGTCAGCCCCATGGCCTTCTCGAACGGCTGGTGCAGCAGCCGGTGGCCGATGAACAGGCTGGCCATGGCCACTCCGGCCGTGATGATGGCGCCCGACGCAATCATCTGAAACCCGCTGCCGCGCACGGTCTCGAGGAAGCCGTAGCCGGCGCGCGTACCCACCCCCGCCTGAAACAGCACCAGCCCGATCTGCCGCAGCGTCAGGTTGGCAGACATCGGAATGATCCACGTGATCGGCCCGGTGCGCTGCATGCGCCCCAGCACCAGCCCGGCGATCAGCGGACCGCCCGCCAGCCCCAGCCGCAGCATGGCGCCGCCCGGCAGCGGCAGCGGAATCAGTCCCAGGATGACGCCCATCGCCATCCCCAGCCCGACCGAGGCGAAATCCGTCTCCGCCGTGCCGCGGATCGAATCCCCGAAAAACTCCGAGACCGCATCGAAATTCGCCGGCGCCGTCAGCACGCGCACACGGTCGCCCGATTCCAGACGCGTGTCCGAATCCGGCACGATGTCCACATCGCCGCGGCGCAGGCGCGTGATCGTCGCCGAGAGCTGAGTTTGCAGGTTCAGATCGCCGATGCGCCTGCCCACCACCGCCGCACTGGAGACAAACACGCGGCGGTAATCCAGCACGCTGCGGTCGCGCTCGATGTGGATCTCCGAGGGCTCGCCGAATATGTGCAGCGCCCGCTCAAACGCGTCGCGATTGCCCACCACCGCCACGATATCGCCCAGCGCGAGGCGCGATTCCGCAGTCGCAAGCTGGGTCACGTTGCCCTTGCGGATGCGGCTGATCACGAAGCCCAGGTCTTTGTGGATGCGCAGCACGCCGGCCAGGTCCTGGTCCGTCACGCCCGGATTCTGCACCACGAAATCGCGCACTTCAATCGGCTCGCCGGCCTCCACGCGCGCCGGCTTGATGCCGAACACGGTGCGATAGATCTGGAAGCTCAGCATCACGCCGAGCACACCGAAAGGGTACGCGATCCCGAAGGCGATCACCGGCCCGTCCACCAGTTGCTGCAACGCGATCGCGCCCAGCGAACGGTGGTTGTCGCGCAGCACCTCCTGCGCCGCGGCCAACGCCGGGGCGTTGGTCAGCGCGCCGGAGAACAGGCCCGCTAGCGTTGCTCCGGAAAGCGACCGCCACGTGGCCACGCCGATCGCGAGGGCAGCGCCCAGCACCAGCATGCCGATGCAAAACAGGTTGTCGCCATAGCCTTCGCGGCGAAACGGATTGACGAAGTTGGGACCGAACTGAATGCCGATGCTGTAGATGAACAGGATCAGGCCGACCGTGGCAACAATCGAGGGCAACGCAATATCCGGCCCCAGCGCTCCCGCCGCCAGGCCGGCGAAAAGCACGCCCGCCACTCCCAGACGGAAGCCGAACAGCCGGATCTGCCCCAATAGGTAGCCGATGCCGATCACGCCAAACAGCGTGACCACCGGAAATTGCGTCAGAAATGCGGATAAGGATTCTCTCATCGGATGCTTCGAGGAGTTGCCCGTATAAAACTCATGGTATCAACCGGTGGCGCCAGGTTTTAACCGGGGACAGACAAGCCTGACATGAATTTCCGGCGCTCTTTGCCGGAATTTCGCTGTCAGGCCTGTCTGTCCCCGGTCCGCAGCCAGTTAAAACCGCTATCATGTGGAATCGAGCCGGGCGACCGGGGTTTCTCTGTGAAGCGATTTCCTTTCCTGGACTGGATGCGTGGACTGGCCGTACTCATCATGATCCAGTGCCACACCTTTAATTCGTTCACGCGCTCGGATCTGCGCGACGGCGGGCCGTATGTGCTCACCCAGTTCATCGGGGGCATGGCGGCGCCCCTGTTTCTGCTCATGGCGGGAATGACCACGGCTTTCCAGATGGAGAGCCTGGAGCGCCGCGAGCCCCACCCGCTCCGCCGCTGGTTGATCTCGCTCAAGCGCGCCGGCTACATCCTGACCATTGCGTTCACCTTCCGCTTCACCAACTGGCTGTTCAGCGTGCCGCACGCTAGCGTCACGGAAATGACCAAGGTGGACATCCTCAACTGTATGGGTGTGGGCATGGCGGTGCTGGCGGTCGGCGCCGTGTTCTCCTCGGACGCGCGCACGCGCTTCGCGGTGGCCGCCGGTCTGCTAATCGCCGCGGCCTCTCCCCTGATGACCAATTTACCGTGGAGCGGCACGCCGGCGCTGCTCCAGGAGTACCTGGTGCCCGGTCCGGGCCGCGGCCGGTTTCCCTTCTTTCCCAGTGTGGCTTACATCGCCTTCGGACAGGCCATCGGCGCCATGGTGAAGCGCGCGGCGGCCGAGCGTTTCGATCGCCTGATGCAGTGGTCCATGCTGATCGGCTTCAGCATGATCTTCATCGGCCAGTATTTCTCCAACATTCCCTATTCCGTCTACACCAACGCGAGTTTCTGGACCGACAGTCCGGCGCTGGTCGCGATCCGCGTGGGGATTTGTCTGATGATCATGGCGGGCGCCTATCTGTGGACCGAATACTGCGTGGGCGCCGGCTGGAGCTGGATGCAGGCGATGGGGAAGAACTCGCTGCAGGTCTACTGGGTTCACGTCATGATCGTCTACGGCTCGGTGGTGGGCCCCATCAAACGGACGCTATCCATCCCGCGGGGCGCGTTGGCGACGGCCATCGTCACCCTGATGATGGTAGTGATGTCGGCGCTATGGCTGGCCTGGAAGAGCCGCAAGGCAGCCAAGCCCGCACCCGCCGCACCTTAGGATCTGTCTAGGAATAACCGGTTCAATTGCCGGCAACCGCTCCCTTACGGTCGCGGCTCTGCAAGCGCATCGGAGCCGCGACCGTAAGGGAGCGGTTGGAACTGTTATTTCCGAACAAAGCCTTAGTCCGTCGGCGCCACGGGTCAGTTCCATCGGCCTGGCCAAGCCGAATTTGCGGATTCTCCGGATAAATGAGGCCCGTTATGGGGAAGATGGGGACGGTGCCCCACCCACCCTGGGTGAAATCCCGGTGGGACAGACGGAGCGCTTTTTGTGGTCTGTTGGGATGGGCCTTCGGCCCGGGCATCGTGGTGAAGACCTTGCCAGTGATAGATCAGCCGCGTGTCGATGCCAGCCCAGGCGTAGATCGCAAAGGCGGCGAAGAACGCGGCGTCCCGCATCCTCACCTGCTCTCTCCCGGTATCAGGGACACGGAGAAGCCGCCCTGGAATACGGCCGAAGCCCCAGTATCCAGACGGTATTCGGGAGCTTCCGGCCGGCGGTTCTTTTCGGAACGTCCCACCACCGAAGGCAGCACGCGCAGATTCCGTCCCTCCCACCGGATGTATGGCGAACCTTCCACGCGCACGCCGGCGCGCTGGTCCGACGTTACCTCGGCCCAGCGCACCGACTTCGTCCCCTTCGCCGTATCGCTGCCCGCGCGTCCGGCGTAGACGCCCAGCGTCGGCGCGATCTTCTCGTTCGGGTAGGCATCCAGCGGACCCAAGCCGAGCCATCGCAAGTTGTCCAGCCCCGTGGCGGTCTCAAACTCCATGCCGATTTCGGGCAGCCACGGTAGCTCCACGCGCGGCCTTACGGAGTAGCGCACGCGCAGCACGCCGTCGCGGCCCACCTCGTAGGCATAGGAGACGGCGAATCCGTTACGCTGATTGACCGTGTGCTCCGCATCCGCCTCGATGCGTACGCCCGAGGCGCTCTCGGTGACCTTCCAACTCTTGACCGCCGTGGTGTACTGGTTCAGATCGAGGTCCGCCGGCCGCGAGCGCATGACCACCACGTCATTGGCGCCGAGCGGCCGCCAACTGGTGAACCGCGAACCGGTGATCAGCTTCTGTGCGCCGAGGGAGGCCGACAGCAGCCGGGCGGTTGCCGGATCGAACTCATAGGTAGCCGGTCCGGCGGTGACGACCACCGTCTTCGCGGTGCGCACGCGCACTGGCGACGGGCCGCCGCGGACGGGTTCGGGCGCCGGGCCGCCGGGGAGGAGTTCGATGGCGCGCTGCGTCATCTCGGAGCCATCGGGGCGCAGAAACGTCAGGTGCGAATAGTATGTCACGCCGGGATCGATACTCCGGATCGCATCGAGCGGCAGCGTGAGCGTACCGATGGCGTGGGGCGCGGCGTTCACCTTGGTGTCTCCCTTGGCCAGTTCGCGGTCGTCCGCCATCACGGTCCAGCGTATGCCCACGGTGGAAAACTCCGTGAAATCGTAGTCGTTGCGGATGGGAATTCGCACCGAGGACTGGCCCGGCCAGAAGCGCACGGAATCCTCCGGCAACGTCACGGGCGCATAGACGGCCTTGGTTTCCCAGTAGTCGCGCTGCGGTTTGCGATCCGCGCTGACGATGCCGTCCCAACCATCGAGGACGATCTGCATGTACTTCTCCATCTGGCCGTTGGCGCCGGTTCGCGTGCGGGTGAGGCCTTGATCCTGCCACATCCAGATGGCACCGCCCGCGCCGCTCGGGTGACGCGTCAACGCGCGCCACGATTCCTCCAGGCCCCCGAACCCTTCCTCCCCGTAGGCGTGCGTGTACTCCGTGGTGATGATGGGCCGATTGGAGTGGGCGGCGAGTTGATCGAGGTTGGAGGGCGTGCGGTAGTGCGGCGCCAGAATATCGATCTCGGGCGGAAGGAAGTCGTCGGCGCGCCACGGCATCAGCACCGGCCGCGTGGGGTCCGACCCCTTGACCAGGCGGATGGCCGCCAGATGCATCGCTGTGAACGGATCTTCGTTGCCGATCGACCAGACGATCACGGAAGGATGATTCCGGTCGCGGGCGATGGTCTCCTGCGCGCGCCGCAACCCCGATTCCATGAACGACGGATCGTCGCCGAACTCGCCGCCGAAGCCCATGGGAACCTCGTCGATCACGTACATGCCCAGCTCGTCGGCGAGAGCGATGAAGCCCTCCGCCGGAGGATAGTGCGAGGTGCGGACCATGTTGATGTTGGCGGCCTTCATCAGACGCAGATCTTCCAGCCAGTGCTCGCGCCGGGTGGCGCGGCCCACGTCGGGGTGTTCGTCGTGGCGGCACACGCCGCGCAGTTTTACGGCTTGTCCATTGATGCGCAGCACGCCTCCGGCGGTCGAGACCTGGCGGAACCCGACCGCCGACGTTCGCGCGTGCGTGACGTTGCCGCCCTGCGCCAGTTCCACGGTGAGGCGGTACAGGTTCGGCGTCTCCGCGGTCCAGCGCTGCGGAGCGTAGGCGTGCATGGTGAGCAGCGTGTCGCGCGCGGTCCCGCGATGGGCCGGCACGGCCAGGCTGGTCCGCTGGGTTTCCTTGCCGTCCGGGCCGGTCAGGATGGCGCGTAATTCATACGGCGCCTGCTGGGTCCCGGAGACCAGCACGCGCAGGTGCAGATCGGCGTCGCGGAACTGGTCGTCGAACGTCGTGGACGTCTCGACGCGGTCGATGTACGCGGCCGCCGGCATGGTTTCCAGCCACACGTCGCGGTAGATGCCGCCCAGGGACCAATCGTCGTTGGTGTCGAATGCCGAGTCCTTGGTGAGTTGACGGACGCGCACGGCCAGGCGGTTTTCGGCGCCGGGTTTCAGGATACGGGTGACGTCGTAGGCGAACTCGGTGAACCCGCTATCGTGGCGCCCCAGCGGCGCGGAGTTCAGCCAGACTTCGGCTGATGCCCAGACCCCGCCGAAGTGCAGCAGCACGCGCTTCCCGCTCAAGTTTTCGGGCGCCTGGAAGCGGCGGACGTAGAACCCTTCGCCGGCCTGCCGGGGCCGCGCGTAGATGGGCTCCTCGAAACCCAGCAGCGACCAGTTCGAGGGGACCGGCACAGGCTGGAAGCCGGGGCTCTGGAAGCTGTTCTCGTAGAACCGGGCCAGGCGATCCGCCGCCGCAGCATCGGCTGCAAATGCGAAGTCCCATGTGCCGTTGAGCGAGGTCGCTGGCTGGGTCTGGGCGCAGGCTGTGGCGAGCGTCGCCAGCAGCAGAACCCATCTCGCATGGCGCACGGCGCTCGACAACAATTCAATCGGACCCGGTTGTATAAAACGCGGCATGATGCGAGAGTAACACCGCACAGCTCATAGGCAACGGCCGGGGCGAATGGCTTTGAGCGCCACGAGCGCGATGGGGCGGGAACGGAACCAGTTTGTGCGGGGTTCGAATCCCACGCCGCCACCACCCGCCGCGCGCCGCTTGCTAGGATGAAATCCAGTCCCCCAAACAAGCAGCCCATATGCCCGAGAAGCCCTACGACCATATCCAGATCGAATTGAAGTGGCACGAGCGTTGGCGGAACGCCGATTTCTACAAGGCCGAAGAGACTTCGGCCAAACCGAAATTCTACGTTCTGGAGATGCTGCCCTACCCCAGCGGCACCCTCCACATCGGCCACATCCGCAACTATTCGATCGGCGACGCGCTGGCCCGCTATAAGTGGATGCGCGGCTTCAATGTGCTGCACCCCATGGGATGGGACGCCTTCGGACTCCCCGCCGAGAACGCCGCCATCGCTAACTCGGTGCCGCCGCGCGAGTGGACCATGCAGAATATCGCGGCGATGAAGCAGACCCATCGCCGCTTCGCCTTCAGTTACGATTGGGACCGCGAAATCTCCACCTGCGAGCCCGAATACTATCGCTGGAATCAGTGGTTCTTCCTCAAGATGCTGGAGCGCGGCCTCGCCTACCGCAAGCGCGCCCTCGTCAACTGGTGCTCCAAGTGCGCTACCGTCCTGGCCAACGAGCAAGTGGTCGAGGGCTGCTGCTGGCGCCATGACGACACCGCCGTGGAACAACGCGCCCTGGAACAGTGGTTCCTCAAAATCACCGACTACGCCGACGAACTGCTCGACGACATGGCGCAGCTCGAAGGCGGCTGGCCCGAGCGCGTCCTCACCATGCAGCGCAACTGGATCGGCCGCTCCGAAGGCACCGAGGTCGATTTCCACCTGGACGGCCCCGGTGAAGTCAACGCCACGCCCATCCGCGTCTTCACCACCCGCGTCGACACCATCTACGGCGCCACCTGCGTCATCCTGGCGCCGGAGCACCCACTCAACGCGGAGCTGCTCGATGCCGGCCTCAAAGCTCGCGCCAAGACCATGGTCGATTCGCGCGCCGGCCGCGACCCGGGCGATATCGATAAGGAAGGCCTCTTCACCGGCCGCTACGCCATCAACCCTTACAGCGGCGAAAAGGTCCCCATCTGGATCGCCAACTTCGTCCTCATGGGCTATGGCACCGGCGCCATCATGGCCGTCCCCGCGCACGATGAGCGCGATTTCGAATTCTGCCGCAAGTACGGGATCGCGGTGCGCCCCGTCGTCCGCCCCGTCGATGGCACGCTCGCCGTGGAGCCGGGGATGACCGAAGCCTTCACCGAGTACGGCACGGTCGAGAACACCGGCGAGTGGAGCGGACTTTCCAGCGCCGAAGCGCGCCGCCAGATGAACGCTCACGCCGAGCGGCACGGCTTCGGCCAAGCCGCCATCACCTACCGCCTCAAGGATTGGGGCATCTCGCGCCAGCGCTATTGGGGCACGCCGATCCCCGTCATCCACTGCCCCGCCTGCGGCGTCGTCCCGGTGCCCGAAAACCAGCTCCCCGTGATCCTCCCCGACCGTATCGCGATCACCGGCGCCGGACGCTCCCCGCTCGAAAACGTCCCCGAGTTCGTCAACGTGGCGTGTCC
>JADGNT010000838.1 GCA_017883345.1 Candidatus Solibacter sp.
CGCTGAAGATCTTGACGGTGGAACTGATGCCGGTCTGGGCGTCGCCGGCGGGCGGTCCGATCAGGGCGGCGATAGAATCGCCGTTGGCTGGGATCGCCAGGGGTTGTATGTTGGCATTGACGCTGGTCAGGCAATCGGGGATGGCGGCGATGGTTCGGGCACGCACGTCCACGCCGAGTGCCGGGTAGCAGCCGTCGGCATCGCGGTTGCCGGTTGCCAGCAGGTAGCTGCCGTTGACGCCGGTATCGGACAGGGCAATAATCGTGGGCGGCGAAGCGGGCAATGGAACGAAGAGCACGTCCGGATCGGTCATGGGCGCGAACACGGTGGCGTTGGCGGCCTGACGGCCGGCGAACAAGGTGATCAGGTCGCCGCGGCGGGCGCCGGCGGGAACCGTGATATTGACGTCGAACTCGGCGGGCCGCGTGGTGGAGGCGGTGGCGGTGACTTTCGCGCGCAGGCCGCCGACGTAGGCGGAGATGTCCGCCGTGGGCACTACCGGCGTGCCGGCGGGACCGGGTTCGCCGCTTCCGAGCTTAGGCTCGGTGGGGCCGAGGCGGGTAGCCGCGATAGTGATCGTCTGGGCGGTAATCTTACCCCAAGGCAGTCCGGCGCCGGAATCGTCGACGGTGCGGATGGAAGGCGCCATCGCGGCTACCGTCACCTTCGCGGGCGGGCTGCTTACGCCGCCGCGGCGCACCGTCACCGGCACGAGTCCGATGTTGGCGTCGACGGGCACTTGCGCCAGGATGGTCCCCGGTGACACCGAGTAGAGCGGCGCCGGTTTGCCGCCGATCACGACCGTGGTATCGCCCAAGCGCGTGGGCCACGGCAGGTCGGTTGCCGTGATGCCTTCGGGCGGTCCGAGGTTCAGCCCGCCGATCTGCACCAGGCCGCCGAGGCCGATGATGCCCGGCGCCGGTTCCTGGGTGAAGAAATTGGTCACGCCGCGCGCGCTGATCACGGGCGCCGTGGGAGCCTGGGCGCAGAGCAGTGCGGCGCCAGCTAAGCAGGCGAACAGGAAGCGGCACAATAGCATATCGATGTTGAGTTTAACCCGAATTATGGCGAGGGGTTGCGGGGAAGTACACTGGAAAAGTAATGCAGAAAGCGGTCTGCCTCCTAAGCGGGGGCCTGGATTCGGCGACTTGCCTGGCGTTGGCGCGGCGCGAGGGCTACCAGTGCTATGCGCTCTCGTTCGACTACGGGCAGCGGCATAAGGTCGAACTGGACGCGGCGGCTCGGGTGGCCAAGGCGCTCGGCGCCACGCGGCACCTGGTGGCCAAGATCGGCCTGGATGCCTTCGGCGGGTCGGCCCTAACCAGCAGTGGGCCCAGCGGGATCGAGGTGCCGAAGGGGCGATCGGCGGGCGAGATGGGGGAAGGCATCCCGGTGACCTACGTGCCGGCGCGGAATACCATCTTCCTTTCGTTTGCGCTGGCGTGGGCGGAGGTGCTCGAAAGTTCGCACATCTTCATCGGCGTCAACGCGCTGGACTACTCGGGGTATCCCGACTGCCGTCCCGAGTTCATCGAGGCCTACGAACGCATGGCGAACCTGGCGACCAAAGCGGGGGTCGAGGGGCGGACCGAGGTCAAGATCCACACCCCGCTGCTGCACCTGACCAAGGCGGGGATCGTCAAGCTGGGGCGGGAGTTGGGGCTCGATTTCGGGCTGACCTTCAGTTGCTACGATCCGGGCGTGGATGGCCGGGCGTGCGGGCAGTGCGACGCCTGCCAGTTGCGGCGCAAGGGGTTCGAAGAGGCGGGCATTGAAGATCGCTGAACTGTTCTACTCGATTCAAGGCGAGGGGTCGCTGGTGGGCGTGCCGTCGGTGTTCATCCGCACCAGCGGGTGCAATTTGCGCTGCGCGTGGTGCGATACGCCGTACACGTCGTGGCAGCCGGAGGGGACCGATCTCGAGCTGGATCGGATTCTGGACGAGGTGGCGGCGCTCGGTGCGCGGCACGTGGTGGTGACCGGCGGGGAGCCGATGATCGCGCCGGAGATCGTGGCGCTGACCTGGCGGCTGCGCACACGCGGCATGCACATCACGGTCGAGACGGCGGGGACGGTTTTCGCGCCGGTGGCCTGCGATCTGATGAGCATCAGTCCGAAGCTGGCCAACTCGACGCCGGACGATCCACGGTGGAGCGGGCAGCACGAGCGCTTGCGCATCCAGCCGGCGGTGCTGGCGGAGTTGATGGCGCGGTACGAGTATCAACTGAAGTTCGTCATCGAGCGGCCGGACGATCTGGACGAAGTGCGGGCGCTGGTGGGGCAGTTGAGTGCGGACCGGGAGCGCGTGATCCTGATGCCGGAGGGCGCGGACAGCGAGCGGTTGCGGGAACGCGGGGTGTGGTTGGCGGAGGTATGCAAGGAAGAAGGTTTCCGCTACAGCCCGCGCTTGCACGTGGATCTGTGGGGCAATCGCCGCGGGGTGTAAACCCGGGGACAGACGGAACGTTTTCCAGTTTTGTGGAGAGCTTGTTGGGTTTGGAATTAACAACTCAACTAAAGGACTTACGCGCGATGGGTCTATTTAAAGAACCGGAAAACGTTCCGTCTGTCCCCGGGTTTGTCCCCGGGTTTCTGGTGGCGGACGACGGGTGCAGGGGGCATCTGGCGGGGAGGGCGCATCCGGAGAAGCCGGACCGCTATGACGCGGTCGTGGAGGGCCTCGCGCGAGCTGGGCTGCTCGGGCGGATGCGGCGGGCGGAGGTGCGGACCGCCACCGAGGACGAGTTGCTGCTTTGCCACAC
>JADGNT010000839.1 GCA_017883345.1 Candidatus Solibacter sp.
CGACGCCGCGCCCGCCCCGCCCGGCAACTGCACGCTGTGCGTGGCGTCGAACACCACCGGCCAGCCGCCGTCGCGCATAATCTTCAACCCGCGCATATCCACCACCAGGTTGTTGTAGCCGAAGCTCGACCCGCGCTCCGTCAGCACCACCCGGCTGTTGCCGGTGGATGCCACCTTTTCCGCCGCGCGGTGGATATCGTGCGGCGCCACGAACTGCCCCTTCTTGATGTTGACGATGCGCCCCGTCCGTCCGGCGGCAATCAGCAGGTCCGTTTGCCGGCAGAGGAACGCGGGAATCTGCAGGATGTCCGCCACCTCCGCCGCTGCCTCGGCCTGCCACGCCTCATGAATATCGGTCAGAATCGGGAAGCCTTCCGCCTTCGGCCCTTCCGCCTTCAACCCAGCCAGGATGCGCAGCCCTTCCTTCAGGCCCGGACCGCGATACGCGCCCACGCTCGTCCGGTTGGCCTTGTCGAAGCTCGCCTTAAAGACGAACTCGCCCACCGCTCGGCGGATGCCGCGCGCCATGCGGTGCACGTGCTCCTCGCTTTCGATCACGCACGGCCCGGCGATCAGCACCAGGCGCTTGCCGAAATCCGCAAACTCAATCGGCATGGGAGAACTCGGTACTGGAGAACAATGGCTCCTCAATGGCCGACTGGCGTCGATCGCGCTGCTTTTCCGCCGCGCCGATGAAGCTCTTGAACAGCGGGTGCGGTTCCATGGGCTTGGATTTGAACTCGGGATGGAACTGGCAGCCGAGATACCACGGATGGTCGCCGATCTCGCAGATCTCGACGTAGGTATTGTCGGGCGTCTCGCCCGTGATCTTGAGGCCCGCCGCCTTCAAGCGCTCTTCGTATTCCCGATTGAACTCGTAGCGGTGGCGATGGCGCTCGTTGATTTCGCGCGTGCCGTAGGCGTTGTATGCCACGCTCCCATCGCCCAGGCGGCAAGCCCAGCTTCCCAGCCGCATGGTGCCGCCCAGCTCGTCGATACCCTTGAGTTCGCGGAGTTTGAAGATGACGCGGTGCGGCGTGCCCGAGTTGAACTCGGTGGAATCGGCGGCTTCCATCCCGCACACATTGCGGGCGAATTCGATCACCAGGGTCTGCATGCCGAGACAGATCCCGAAGTACGGCACCTTGCGCTCGCGGGCGAACTTGATGGCGTTGAGCATGCCATCGATGCCGCGTTTGCCGAAGCCGCCGGGCACCAGGATGCCGTCGTAATCCTCCAGTTGCCGCTCCCAGCTCTCGCCCGTCACGCCCTCGGCATCGATCCAGTGGATGTTGACCTTCAACTGGTGCGCCAGGCCGCCATGCAGCAGCGCTTCCTTGAGGCTCTTGTAGGAATCTTCGTATTCCACGTACTTGCCCACCAGCGCGATCGAGACCTCACCGCGCGGGTTATCCAGGCGCTCCAGCATCGCCGTCCACCTGGTCAGGTCGCGCGGACCGGCGTCGAGCTTGAGCAGGCGAAGCACGATTTCGTCCACGCCCTCGGCGGCGAAACCCACCGGCACGGCATACACGCTCTTGACGTCGCGCGCCGTGATCACGGCGCGTACGTCCACGTCGCAGAACAGGGCGATCTTCTCCTTCATCTCCTGCGGGATGAAGCGCTCGCAGCGGCACAGCAGAATATCGGGCTGGATACCCAGGGCGCGCAGTTCCTTCACGCTGTGCTGCGTGGGTTTCGTCTTGAGTTCCTGCGCCGCCGCGATCCACGGCACCAGGGTCACGTGGACAAACAGGGTGTTGTCGCGCCCCTCTTCGTGGCGCATCTGGCGGATGGCTTCCAGGAACGGCAGCGATTCGATATCGCCCACGGTGCCGCCGATCTCGGCGATCACCACGTCCACGTCGCCCGACACCTTCTTGAGCGCGGCTTTGATCTCATTGGTCACGTGCGGAATCACCTGCACGGTCTTGCCCAGATAATCGCCGCGCCGCTCGCGGGCGATGATCTGCTCGTAGATGCGGCCGCTGGTGAGGTTGTTGCTCTGCGTCAGCCGGGAGTGCGTGAAGCGCTCGTAGTGGCCCAGGTCGAGATCGGTCTCGGCGCCGTCATCGGTGACGAAGACTTCGCCGTGCTGGAACGGGCTCATCGTGCCCGGGTCCACGTTCAGGTACGGATCGAACTTCTGGCACGTGACCTTCAGTCCCCGGCTCTCCAGGAGGCAGCCGATCGACGCGGCCGCAATCCCCTTACCCAACGAGGAGACCACGCCGCCCGTTACAAATATATATTTAGCCATTTCCCATTCCCTGTAAGATTGAGGCGTCGAACAACCGGGACACCCGTTCCAGATCCTCCGGGGTATCCACACCCAGCGACTCGTATTCGGTTTCCACTACGCGGATGCGAAACCCGTTCTCCAAAGCGCGCAACTGCTCCAGGCGTTCGGCGAATTCCAGCGGACCCACCGGCAGCGCCGGATACGCCAGCAGAAAATCCCGCCGATAAACGTACAACCCGATGTGCTTGAAATAAGGCGTGTTGCCGGATGTTTCGCGATCGAAGGGAATCGCGCAGCGCGAGAAATAAATCGCATCGCCGGCGCCGTTCGTGACCACCTTCACCACGTTGGGGTTGGTGATTTCGCGCGGATCTTCAATGCGTTTCTTGAGCGTAGCCATGACCAGTTCCGGTTCGTGGACCAGGGGCAGGATGGCGGCGTCGATGGCGGCGGGAGAGATCAGCGGCTCGTCGCCCTGAATGTTGACGACAATTTCGGCGTCTTCGGCGGAGGC
>JADGNT010000113.1 GCA_017883345.1 Candidatus Solibacter sp.
AATCCATCAACCTTGCCGCCGCTTCATCCAGGAACCAGGTCACCCCTCGGCCATGGTGCGACGCGATCTGCGCGGGGTACTTCTTCGGGTCGTACTCCTCCTGGAATACCGCGCGCACTGCCTCCGCCTTATCGTCGCCCACCACCACGAACACCGTATGCTTCGCCGCCAAGAGCGCCCCCGGCAGCAGCGTCACGCGCCACTGGTGAAACTTCTCGACATACACCGCCGCCGCGACGCCTTCGCGATCGTCGATCAACGGGTCGCCGGGAAACAGGCTCGCACTGTGCGCGTCCGGGCCCATCCCACGATGCACCACGTCGAAGCGCGGCATATCGCCTTCTTCCAGGCCGAAAAACTCGCGGACCTCGCCCGCGTACCGTTTGGCGGCGGTCGCCGGCGTCAGTTCGCCCAGCACGCGGTGCACGTTGCGGTGCGGTATGTGCGCCGGATGAATCAGGAAATCGTCGGCCAGCTTGAAGTTGCTGGCCACGTCGGTGGGCGGGACGCAGCGCTCGTCCACCCAGAAGATGTGGACCTTCTCCCACGGGAAGCGGGTCGCTGCCAGCTTCTGAAACATCAGCTTCGGCGTGGACCCGCCGGACACCGCAAACGTGACGAACTCCTGGCCGGAGAGGAATTCCTCCAGGAGATTGACGATGTGATGCGCCCCGGCTTCGGCGGCTGCATTCGCATCGGGTAATTTATGCCAGTGGACGCTCATGATGGCCCTGATGAGGAAGATACCGCAAGCCGGGCCGCGGACGCCAGCGTCCGTTCGAACACCGCGTCGCGGCGCACGATGCCCAGTTCCTCGCGCATCAGCAGATAATCCGTGGGCCGCGGCAGATTGGTGCAGTTGGATTGCTCGTTGACCACCGTCACCAGGCGGTCCTCCTGCCGCGAAAGCTCCACGCGGAACGTGCCGCCGGAGAGCTCCAGGCGCAACGATTCGTCCTGCCGCGAAATCACCGGCGTCACCACCTGCCCCACCGACGCCAGGGCGTTGGCGGCCCACGCGGCCAGATACCACGCAGCGGTTTCGTAGCCCGGTCCGAACCGCACCTGCACGCTATCGACTTCCGAAAGGCGCGCCAGGGTATCGCGATTTTCGAAGACGCGCGCCAGCGTCTCGCGCCAGCGGGTGAGGCGCGTCCAGGCCAGGTCGGCGAGGATGCCGCCAGAGCGCACGCCATCCGCCATACACACGATAGCGTCCGTGCTATCCCCGGCCGCGGCGCTATCGATCACCACCTTGGTGGCCATGCCCGCGATCTCGCCGAATTCCGGCCGCCGCACCAGGCGCGCGCTCTGGCACCACAGAATCACCGGCAGGTCGGGGACCGCCAGCGGCAGGATGACCGAGGGCAGGTCGGCCAGCGCGGCGTCGCTCGCGGTGATCTCGATCTGCTCGCAGCAGATCTGCTGGCGCTGTCCGAAGGGCTTCCAGCACTGCTGGTAGACGCGCTGGCTGAGGGCGCGCTCGCCTTCGCCCCGCAAGCGAATCAGGATGGCGCGCGCGGGATGCTCCGGCATCAGCGCGGCCACGGTTTCGCCGAGCGCCGCGGCATCGTCGGCGGCTTCGGCAATCACCAGCAGCGTCATGGTGCAGGCGCGCAGCACGCCCGCGTCGCCTTGCTGGCCCTGCTGCGTCCAGAGCGCGGCCAGTTCCCTCAGGATGCTGTCCGGCGCGACCGTGGCGCTCATTACGGTTTCCTCCACACGTGGCCGCGGCGCGCCAGCATCTCGTCGGCTGCGGCCGGCCCCCAGCTTCCGGCGGCGTAGTTGGGAAAATCGGCTTTGGCCTCGCGCCAGGCGTTCTGAATCGGCTCCACCACGCTCCAACTGGCCTCCACCATGTCCTGGCGGGTGTACAGCGTGGGGTCGCCGACGATGGCGTCGAGCAGCAGCGTCTCGTATGCCGAGGGCGATCGCTCGCCGAAGCTGGAACCGTAGTTGAAGTCCATCGAGACCGGACGCAGCGTCATGCCGGAGCCGGGACGCTTGGAGAGAAACTTGAGCGAGATGCCTTCCTCGGGCTGGATGCGCAGGATCAGCAGGTTGACACTCGTCTCGCCGGAATCCTGGTTGAAGAGGTGCAGCGGCGCCGTGTTGAATTGGATCGCGATCTCACTTACTCGCTTGGCGAGCCGCTTACCCGTACGCACATAGAACGGTACGCCCGCCCATCGCCAGTTATCCACGAAGAAAGTCACCGCGGCGTAAGTGTCGGTCTGCGAGTTAGCGTCCACGCCCTCCTCCTGGCGGAAGCCCGGGACATCCTTGCCGCCAATGCTCGCCGGTCCGTACTGGCCGGCCACCGCGTTCTGGCGGACCTCGTCCGCGGTCAGTGGGCGAATCGAGCGCAGCAGTTTGGAACGCTCGTCGCGCACGCTAGTGGCCTGGAAACTGGCGCACGGTTCCATGGCGATGGTGGCCATCACCTGCAACAGGTGATTCTGGATCATGTCGTCCAGCGCGCCCGCCTCCTGATAATACGCGCCGCGGCCTTCCACGCCGATCGATTCCGCCCCGGTGATCTGCACGTGATTCACATAGCGCCGGTTCCACAGCGGCTCGAAGATACCGTTGCCGAAGCGGAAGGCCAGTATGTTCTGGACGGTTTCCTTACCCAGGTAATGGTCGATCCGGTAGACGGCGGTTTCGTCGAAGACTTCGTGCAGGCGGTCGCTCAGTTCGCGCGCGCTGGCCAGGTCGTGCCCGAAGGGCTTCTCCACCACCAGGCGCCGCCAGCCGCTTCCCTTCCCCAGTCCCGCCGCGCCGATACCGTGCGCGATGGGCGCGTACTGGCTGGGCTGCGTCGAGAGATAGAACAGCGCGTTGCCGCCAGTGTGGCGATCGCTTTCGATCTGCCCCAACTTTTCACCCAGGCGTTGATAGAGCCCCGCGTCGCCGATATCGCCGGACACATAGAAGAGCCCGCGCGCGAACGCCGCCCACACGTCGTTGTCGAGCTTAGTGTCCTCACTGAACTGCTCCACGCTGGCGCGCATTTTTTCGCGGAAGTCATCGTCGCTCATCGGCGTGCGGGAGATGCCGACGATGGCGAATCCCGCGGATAGCCGGCGGTCGAAGGCGAGCCGGTAGAGCGCGGGCAGCAGCTTGCGCTTGGTCAGGTCGCCATTGGCGCCGAAGATGACGATGACGCACTCGGGGACCTGGCGTTCGAAACGGAGCGGGTCCTGGAACGGGTTCTCGTTGGGCATTGAGTCCAACATATCACGCGCCCCGCCGCGGGCCGTTACAATCGGGTATCTCCATGTTTTCTTCCCGCTTCCATTGGGACCCGCGGCCCAACCGCCTCACCCAGGCCTTGACCGCCAAACGCGCGGCCGGGGCGCGCATCCTCGACCTGACGGAATCCAACCCCACGCACGCCGGCCTGCACTATCCCGGCGAAATCGTGCGCGCGTTTGCAGACGCTCGCATGCTGGCCTACGAACCCGCCCCCGCGGGAACGCCCGCCGCTCGCGACGCCGTCAGCGCCTACTACGCCGCGCGCGGTCACGCAGTGCCGGTGGAACGCATCCTGCTGACGGCGAGCACCAGCGAAGCCTATGCCTACCTGTTCAAGTTGCTCACCAACCCTGGCGACGAAGTGCTGGTGCCGCGCCCCTCGTACCCGCTGTTCCAGTTTTTGGCGGACATGGAATCGGTGCGAGTGCGCCAGTACCCGCTGGAGTATCACGGCGAATGGAGCATCGATCTGCAGGGCCTGGCGAGGGCGCTTACGCGGCGCACGCGCGCCATCGTGCTGGTCAACCCGAACAACCCCACCGGCAGCTACGTGAAGCGCGGCGAACTGAGCGCCCTCACCGCACTCTGCGCGCGGCGCGGTGTGGCACTGATCTCCGACGAGGTCTTCGCCGACTACGCGCTCACCGAAGATCCCGATCGCGTGCCGACGCTGGTCACCCCGCTGGCCGGCGTCGAAGAGTGCCTGGCGTTCTCCATGAGCGGCCTTTCCAAGGTGGCCGGCCTGCCGCAGATGAAGCTGGGGTGGATGGTGGTGAACGGTCCGGCCGCCCTGCGCGCGGGAGCGTGGGAGAAGCTGGAGTGGATCGCCGACACTTACCTTTCGGTGAGCACGCCGGTGCAGTGCGCCGCCGCGCGCCTGCTGGCGGCGGGCGACTCAGTGCAGCGCCAAATCCGCGAACGCGCGTCGGCCAACCTCGCATTCGCACGCGGCGCCCTGGCCGGGTCGCCTGCCAACATCCTGGCGGTGGAAGGCGGCTGGTACATCACGCTCCAGGTGCCGCGCATGCGCAGCGAAGAGGAGTGGACGCTCACATTGCTGGAGCACGCGGACGTCCTGGTGCAGCCCGGATTCTTCTACGATTTCGAGTCGGAAGCCTATCTGGTCGTCAGCCTGTTGACCGCCCCGGAGATTTTCCGCGAAGGCCTGGCACGGCTGGTGGCGCGACTCAAAGTGGCATGAGGATACCCCCACGAATGGGGGCATGGCAGCCTTGAAAGGCTACTCTACGGAGAACATCGCAGCACTGTAGCGTAGCCTTTCAGGCTGCCATGACTCCTTTCAAGGGGGCATTCTTCTCGCCCTCACCGCCCGCTGTATTTCTTCCACATCGCCGGGTCGGCCAGCATCTTAATAAACAGCCCGCCCACTACCGACCTCGCCTGAAAACCCTGCTGCTTCGCCGTCTTCGTGTCGTACCAATCGGTCAGCGGCACGCGGCTGGCGGAATCGTTGGCGAACTGCCACGCCGGCGCCACAATTTTCTCGAAATCGCCGGCGTTCCCCGCCAGAGTGGCGGTCCACACCACCCAATCGAGCTTGGTGTAGTCGCGCCGGTTGTCCAGCGGCAAGCCGTACTGATTTTGCTTCGTGAGATAGAACGCAACCTCCTGGCGCGCGATCTCGGCGGGGAACAGATTCAGGCCCAGCAATTGATCCCACACCAGGTTGTACTTCTGGCTCCAGGTGCCGGCCTTGTCGAAGGCGAGCTTGTAGTGGTCGCCCTCCGCCGCCAGGCCGGACCACTTCCCGGCAAACTCCTGCGCGATCTTGCGGTAGCGCGCGGCATCCGGCGCGTGACCCGTCATGCCGGCCAGTTGCGCGTACGCGCCCAGCGCCAGGATGGCCTTGATCGAGAGATTCGCATTGTGCGCCAGGTGTCCGGCGAAATCGTCCGTCGAGAGCTGGTTCTCCGGGTCGAGGCCCTTCTGGCTCAGGTACTCGGCCCACTTCGTCACCTGCGGCCAGTAACGCGCTGTGTAATCGGCGTTGCCTTCCACGCGCCCGAGCGCCGCCAGCAGGATCAGCATATTGCCGCTCTCTTCCACCGGCATCTGGTTCTCCTCGGTGCGCTCGCCGCCGCCGTAGACCTGGCCGTTGGCCTGCGGGTAGGTGCCGAGATCGTGCGGCGCGAAGGGGAAGCGCCAGCGATCCATGCGCGCGTAATCCATCACGGGCTGAAGCTGCGCCTTCAGCAAACGCGGGCTGAAGAGCAGCGCGAACGGCGCCCCGGGGTAGATCACGTCCACCGTGGCGATGCAGCCGTTGCTGAAATTTTCCTTGGGGAAGTAGAGCGCGGTGCCGTCGGCATCGGCCACCAGTTTGTGCGCGGCCAGCGTCTGGCGATAGGCCAGCACGGCCAGTTGCGCGTACTTCTCGCCGCCGGCCTTGCGTAGATCGGCCATCAGTTCGGTGTCGAAGCGTTTGGCGCGCACCAGCAGCGCATCGTGCTCGCGGCGCGCGGCGCGCACCAGGTCGGCGGCCGTCGCGCCGTTGCGCCGCCACCAGGCCCGTTCGCGGCGCTCGAAGTATTCGATGGCATAGAGATCGTCGTACGCCAGCATCAGGTAGCGCGAGACCGGGCTCGCATTCACCTTGCCGAGCGCGATAGCGTAGGCCAGCACCGGGCCGCCGCGCCGCACCTCGCCAAGCTCGTCGGAATCGGGCAATCGGCCCGAGGCGTCGAAGGCGGCGCGCGCCTGCGGACGGTCGCCGGCGAATGCGGTGACACCCTCGGCCTTGTCGGCGGCAAGGTAGAGGTAGCCCCAATCGATGCGCAGATCGTCGCCGCGTTTGGCCAGCACGGGTTGCTCGCGTGAGCCCATGCGCAATAGGGGAAGGCCATCGAGCTGATAGCGCGCGGCGAGCATCGGCTGGTCTGGCGTGTTGACCACCAGGTCGCTCGCGGCATCGAAATAGATGTCCACCTCGTGCTCCCGGCCATCATTGGACGCCGCGCTCCACTGGAGGTAGGTGAGCGGGCGCGAGAGCACGTCGAGATCGTCGGGCAGGGCGGGAGTGAAGAACGTCAGGCCCACCGTCATGCCCGCTCCGGCGAATTCATAGATGGTGCGCGTCGGCAGCACTTCGAGGCGCGTCTGCGCCAGTTCGTTGCCCGCCTGCCGGTCGCGGCCCATGATGCGATAGCTCTTGCCATCGATGCGCGCGTAGGCGGTGAGCGTATTCGGCTTGCCCGTCCAGTGTTTCGTGCCCTCGCCATTGAGCCGGTCGGCCATCGACCAAATACTGAAATAGGGATCGTGCGCCACCAGCGGAACGGCCGGCGGACGCATCTGCGCCATGGCGCTAAACAGGCCAAGCAAGAGGAAAGCAGCACTGCGCATCATACAAACAGATTGGCATAATGTACCGAAAACTGTACTGGTCCTTCCCATTTGGGCACTACAGGTGTAGAATGAAAGTATGGCCAGAGGTTGGGAAAGTAAGTCGGTCGAGACTCAGATCGAGATGGCCGAGCACCACAGTGCCATGGTTCGTGCCAAAGTTCTCTCCGAAGAATCTCTTGACCTGCTCCGCAAGAAAGAGAGTATCCTCATGTCCCGCACCCGCGTGGTCCGGGATCTTCAAAACGCACAGAATCCCCGCTACAGGACCGTTTTGAGCAAGGCCCTGGCGGATCTGGACGCGCAACTTTCAACTCTCGCTGCCGATTAGCGGGAACAACCCCGTGTTCCGCATCACAGGCCAGAAAGGCTGTGGTGCGGAGCATATCTACGTCCGACCGCGTGCCCGCCGGCTTCTCCGCGTTGAATCGCATCCCTGTGCCATACTTGAAATTCAGCCCCAAAAGCACCCGGAATGTTCGCCTATTCGCAAAACGATTATTACTGTGAGCAGGTCCCCCTGGCCGACCTCGCGCACCACGTCGGAACTCCGGCCTACGTCTATTCCAGCCAGGCCATCCGCCAGAACTATGCCGCTTACGCTTCTGCTTTCGGAGCCCTGCCGCACACCGTCTGCTACGCGGTGAAAGCCAATTCCTCGCTGGCCGTACTCGCGCTCCTGGCCAAAGAGGGCGCCGGTTTCGACATCGTCTCCGGCGGCGAACTCTACCGCGTCCTTCAGGCCGGCGGCGACCCCTCGAAGATCGTCTTCTCCGGCGTCGGCAAAACCGCCGCGGAAGTGGAATACGCGCTGGAGAGCGGCATCCACAGCTTCAACTGCGAATCGGAGGCGGAACTGGCGCTGATCGACGCCAAGGCGGCGCGTCTCGGCAAAACGGCCGGCTTCTCCATCCGCGTCAACCCCGATGTTGACGCCGTCACCCATCCCTACATTTCCACCGGCCTCAGCCAGCACAAATTCGGCATCGCCATCGCCGGCGCGGCCGCGGTCTACGCTTCCTCGCGGCAGTTCCGCAACCTGGTGGCCGAGGGCGTAAGTTGCCACATCGGGTCGCAGATCCTCGACCCCAGCCCGATTCTCGAAGCCGTGGACAAGGTGCTCGCGCTGGCTCGGGAACTGCGCGCACAGGGGCACCCGATCCGCCATCTCGATCTGGGCGGCGGGCTCGGCGTGGCGTACCACGCGGGGGAGAAATCGCCGGAAATTCGCGCCTTCGTGGAGATGCTGTCCAGCCGCCTCCACTCTAGCGGTCTCACCGCCATGATCGAACCCGGCCGCAGCATCGCCGGCCCCGCCGGCGTGCTGCTCACGCGCGTCCTCTACCGCAAGCGCAATGGCGAGAAGGAATTCCTGATTGTCGACGCCGCGATGAACGATCTCATCCGCCCGTCGCTCTATCGCGCGCACCACGAGATCCTCCCCCTGCGCAAGAACGCGCTGCCGCCCGTCACCATGGATGTCGTGGGACCCGTCTGCGAAACCGGCGATTTCCTGGCCCGCGATCGCTCCATGGCCAATGCCATGCCCGGCGATTTCCTCGCGGTCTCGACCGCCGGAGCCTACGGCTTCGTGCTGAGTTCGAATTACAACTCGCGCCCCCGCGCGCCCGAAGTGCTGGTGGAAGGCGCCACCTGGCGCATCATCCGGCAACGTGAACAGTACCAGGACCTGGTCCGCGGCGAAACGGTGTAGCGTAGGCGTCCCGCCTGCCATGCCGGTATTCGTACCGGCATTCTTCGAAGCACGTCGGCAAGGACGCCGACGTTGCAGCCGGGGGTGCCCTCTGGGCCGCCCTCTGGGTCTGGCCGCTCTACCGACTCACTGCACCTGATAGCTCACTGTGATATCCACCGTCTTCGGCGGGTAGCAGGCCCGATTGCTGCAAGCCTGATAGCGCAGCTTTCCGGTGGCCGCTCCCGGACCCGCCGGAGCGTTCGCCGCTACCTTGAAATTCGCCACCAGGAGGAACCCCCCGGTGTACACCGAAAGCGGCTGCTCCGAGAACTCGTACTTCTCTAGCGCCGGTTTGGGGTACGTCACCGTGCCGCCCTCTAGCGCCCCCATCGCCGTCCACGTCAGCTTCAACGGGATCAGGTACTCCTCGCTCGGCTGGTTGCTGTTGACGTGATACCCCTCCTTCACTGTCACGGGGATCTTCACCTGTAGCACCGCATTGCGCTTGCCCGCCACCTTCTGGGGCTCGCCCACGCTCAGGTACCCGCTACTTTGTGTTTGTGCGCGGAGAAAAGGCAGGCAAAGCCATGCCGCGAGAAGCGTCAGCGTTATCCTTGATAATCCCACCGGGATCTTGTAGCAACTGTTCGATGCCATCTTCGAAAACCTTCTTGCTGGCGAGGCCAATGTGGACCGCCGCGATTTTTCCATTCCGGTCGATCAGGAACGTCGTCGGCAGCGCGTCCACGCCGCCGTAAATCTGCGCGGTGGCATCGTTGCCGATCACCACGCGGTAGTTCACTCCCAAATCGGCGAGAAACGGCTTGACCACTTCCCACCCCTCATCGTCCATCGAAACCCCGAGCACCGAGAACCCCTTGTCCTTGTTCTTGCGCTCCAGCTCCATGAACCAGGGAATTTCGATTTTGCACGGCCCGCACCAGGTGGCGAAAAAGTCGAGCAGCACCACCTTTCCCTTGTAGTCTTCCAGACGCACGGTCTTGCCGTCGGCATCCTTCAGCGCGAACTCCGGCGCCGGTCTGCGGTCCGTAACCGCTTTGACAGGGTTGGCCGCCTTCACGGAGCGCGGCTCAGAACCGCAGCCCGTCAGAAAGCACGCAGCGAGCAGCGCGAGAGCGAAAGCGGACGAGAGGCGTGGTACGGGCACGAGTTGATTACCTGATTCGATTATATCGACAAAGTACGATTCCCCAGAACTTCCGCAAACCAGGTTCGCCGTCGGCGGCGCCAGGCTGCGCCCAGCGTGAACTCCTCGTGCCGCTCTATTCCGCCATACAGCCACGCCGCGGTATCGCAAAAACTCTCGCAGCCATACTCCCGCCAGCGGCGCGTCCGCCCGGCGATGTCCTCCGCGCGCAGGGCGTCCTTCCGCCACTGGGCGCTCCACCCGAGTTCCCCGCTCGCCCGTGCCGCGAGTTCCGCGCGCACGATGTCCTCATAGCTGAACCGCACCGCGTTTCCCAGCCGCAGCCAGATGAAGTGCGCCACCTCGTGCACGAAAATCCGCGGAAACTCCGCGCGCGCGCAATCGAGAGCGATCCGCCGTTCGCGCAGAAATGACCCTGCATGCACCGCCCCACGCCGGTCCCGCAA
>JADGNT010000840.1 GCA_017883345.1 Candidatus Solibacter sp.
TGGAACTTGCCGCCGATGTGGATGTCCGAGGCGCCGATTCCGGTGTGGATGCGGGGCCGCTTGCACTGGGCCAGCGCTTTGCCGCAGGCCTCGATGTCGCCGGCCACGGCGCGGGAGAGGGCGCAGATCGCGGGTCCTTGGATCTCCCGGCCAATCAGTTGCACGGCCTCGAAATCCTCGGGCGAAGAGTTCGGATAGCCCGCCTCGATCACATCCACGTTCAACAGCGCCAGTTGCCTGGCGATGATGAGTTTCTCGCGGCTTCCCAGGCGGGTTCCGGCGGCCTGTTCTCCGTCCCTCAGTGTGGTGTCGAATACAGCTACTTTTTCAGACATGGTGTGGCTCACTGTGACGGAGCCCCGACCGGGGTAGCCCCCTGGGGTCAGGAGGGGTTCTCGCACTCAACAGGCCGGCCGCGGCCCACGCCACTACGATACCGCCGAACTGCCACCTTCGGGCGGCGATTCCCATACCACCGGGCGATTCTGCCTCAGCCAATCGTCGACGCAGGGTCGATAGCGGCTTTCCAGAACGTTGCGCTTGATTTTGAGCGTGGGCGTGATGAAACCATTGCCGACCGTCCACGGTCCCTGGGCCACGGCGACGAAGCTCAACTGCTCGTGCGGATCCAACTGGGTGTTCACCAGGTTCATGAGGTCCAACAGAGTCCGCTCCACGGCCGCCCGCTCCGTGGGAAGCCCGGAAACCTTGCGTGTCTCCTCGGCCAGCAGGACCACGGCGAACGGGTGGGGCATGCCGGCGCCCATGAGACAGCACGCATCCACCACGGGGTGGGCGAGCAGGTGACCCTCAATGGGAGTGGGAATCACGAAAAGGCCCTTGCTGGTTTTGAACTGCTCCTTGACGCGGCCGATGATTTTGAGCTGGCCGTCTGGCTCCATGCGGGCCAGATCGCCGGTGCGGAAGAATCCGTCCGCCGTAAAGGAAGCCCGCGTGCTTTCCGGGTCCTTGTAGTAGCCCAACATGTTCATCGGGCTGCGGATGAGGAGTTCCTGAACCTCATTGAGCTTGGCCTCCACGCCCGGGACGGCGCAGCCGACGAAGCCGGGGCGTACCGAGCCAGGGGCGGGCAGGTGGGTGATCAGGGTTTCGGTCATGCCATAGCCCTCGGCAAGGTTCAGGCCGAGCTTGCGGTACCACAGCAGAATCTCGGGGGGCAGCGGGGCAGCGCCGCAGGCGGCGTTGAGGACGGTGTCCAATCCGAGCTTGCGCAGGACGCGTTTCCTGACGGAGCGGTTCAGGATGGGGATGCGCAGCAGGCGTTCCAGTTTGTGCTCCGGGATCTTGGCGAACACGCCCTGCTGGAACTTCAACAGCAGCCGCGGCACGGAGAGGAAGATGGTGGGCCGGGCGCGGGTCAGGTCGGTGAGGAAGGTCTCGATCCCTTCGCTGAAGAAGACGCGATATCCCAGGTAGATGGCAGTTCCTTCCATGCCCGCCCGCTCCACGATGTGGGCCAGCGGCAGATAGGAGAGCACGCGTTCCTTGGCATTGAGCTTGATGAGCTCGGCGAGGACTTTGGCGTCGAAACCGAAGGTGTCGAAGCTATGCATGACCCCTTTCGGCGTGCCCGTTGTGCCGGACGTGTAAATGATGGTGGACAGATCGTCTCCGGGGCGGACCGGGTTGCCGGAAATGGGCCGATTGGCCGTGACGAGAACTTCCCAACTGGGCCAATCGTTAGGGCTGGCGGTGGGAAAGCGAACACAGGTTACACCGGCGGGGATGCCGGCATCGGTGGCTTCCCGCTCGTCGGTGGCGCCGAGGAAGCAGGCTTTGGCTTCGCAATGTTCCAAAATCTGGCGGATGGATTGAGCCTTCAGCGAAGGGTAGATCGGGACCGTGACATGTCCCGCCATCCAGATGGCCAGGTCGGCCATGATCCACCAGGCGCAGTTGCGGGACAGGATGGCCACGCGGCTTCCCGGTTCCCAATCCTGCGCCTTAAGCCAGGTTGCGATGCGGCGGATTTCGGCCACGGCCTGGCCCCATGTCCAATCGCGCACGTTGCCGCCGCCATAGGGTTGTGTGAGGAAAATAGTTTCGGGCCGCTCGCGCTCCCATTTGTAGATGCGCTGAAGCGGCAGGTCGTCCGCACTGAGATTACCCGGCATAGCTCATGCACCTCTGGCCCGGATGGTCTGGCTGGCGCCAACGCAAGTAATCCTCTTGCGTTTTTTTCTTACCGGTGGGTAAGATATCAGGAGCGCCGCTTCATGTCAATAGGCGTGCGTACGATTCATCATGCCAGAAGACGCCTCCGCATCGCCATCGCCCCGCAAGGTATTCGCCGACCGGCGGCGCGACCCTGCCACCAAACGTGAGGCGGTGTTGAAAACCGCTGCACAATTATTCCTCGAAAAGAGCTATGGCCGGACGTCGATGAACGACGTGGCCGATCGGCTGAACATCACCAAGCCGGCGCTTTATCATTATTTCGACAACAAGGAAGATATTCTCCTCGAGTGTTACCGCCTGGGTGTCGGGCTAATTGAGGAGACTCTCAACGAGATCGCCGATCACTGTGGAAATGGACTACAGAAGGTAGAAGCATTTATCCACTCGTATGCCAGCGTGATGACGGTCAACTTCGGGCGATGCGTCATGCGTCTGGACGAGGGCGACCTCACCAGCGACGCGCGCACCGAGGTGCGGACCTATAAGAGAAAGATTGACCGCCGTTTGCGCTGGTTCATTCAGGAAGGGATTGAGGATGGGTCGATTGCTC
>JADGNT010000841.1 GCA_017883345.1 Candidatus Solibacter sp.
GAGTTGGCGGGCCAGAGTCGCGTTTACCAGAACAGCATGTTGATCGGCGGCCTGCAGGTCGCGTCCGGAAAGAATCGGCACGCCGAGTGTGGAGAGGAATGCCGGTCCGGCGGAGACTCCCAGCACTTTGCGCGGTTCCTGCCCGGGGGCCTCCAGCCGGAACGTTGCACCATCCCCCGATCCCGATAGCGGAACACTCCGGCTGTAGGCGACGCGGCGGACACCGCCGATTCGCGCCAGGCGGTCGCGAACCGCTTCGCAATCGACCTGGCGCGGGCTTCCGTCTTCTCCTGTCGCCACCAGCACCGCCATCGCCACGGGACGGTGGGGATCGAACCCCACATCCAGCCGCCGCACGGCCGAAAGGGTATCCAGCACCAAGCCGGCGCCAAACAAGAGGACTTCCGCGGCGGCGACCTGCATCACGATCAGCAGGCTGCGAACAGGGATGCGGACGCGCAGAATGCTGACGGCGGAATCCCGGCGAAGACCGGAAAGCAGATCCGGTCGAGAGCCTCGCCAGGCGGGGACCAGTCCGAAAGAGAGCGCCGAGACGAACACCAGCGAAACCGCATACAGCCAAACCCGCGGACCAAACGAAAACTCGAAGTGGAGCGGGATCACCATGGAGGGCAGCAAGCCGGGGAGAAGATTCATCAGTACCCTGGCGCCTGCCAAGCCAAGGGCGGCTGCCAGTGAGGAAAGCACGGCGGCTTCGACCATCCATTCCCGCACCAGACGCGCGCGCGAGGCGCCTAACGCCTGCCGAATGGCGGTTTCGTGGCGGCGTTCCTCCGCGCGGGCCAGCAGGATGCCGGCCACATTGGCACAAGCCACAGCCAGCAGGATGCCAAGCAGGAGAACGCCAATGGCGGTGAGGGTTATGTTGCCTCTCTCGCGATCCGCCAACGCAGCGTAGGTGTAGCCGGTCAGGTATCGGTTGGTCTCCGGCCATCTCTGCGCCATTTCGCGGCCAATACTCTCCACTTCGACAGCCGCCTGGGCCAGTGGAACGCCGGGCCGCAACCGCGCAAAAAGGGTTCCGTCACCACGCATGTCGCGCCGCTCCATCAAAGCCCGGAAACTCGGCTGGAGTTGGAGCCATGTCTCCACCGGAATCCATAGATCGGTGGTGACGATCATCTCCCGCATACCGCGAAAATCGGGAGCAGCTACGCCGTCGATCGTGAAGGTCTGGCCATTGACCAGCAGGGTCCGGCCGATGATATCGGGGTGCCCTGCGAACTCGCGCATCCAGAAGTTGTGACTCACGATCAGGCTCGGACGGTTCTTCACGAAGCCTGGCCCCAACGGAATGGGCAGGCCTAACACGCTGAAATAGTCTTCGCTCACCAGGTGCGCGCCAACCACAGCGCGGTGGCCGTTCAAAACCACCATGGCTCCCTGGCGAATTTGGTAGGCCAAGCCCGAAAAAGACTTCAACGATCGCCGGAAGTCCTGAAATTCGGGATAAGAAGCCGGCTGAAAATGATATTCCGCGTTCGGTCGGGTATCGCGGAATTGGATCTCGACGATCTCGCGCGGAGCCTTGATGGGGAGCGGCGTCAGGAGCACCTTGTCCATCACGGAAAACACGGTGACGCTGGGAGCAAAAGCGAGTGCCAGCGAGAGAACCGCAAGGGCGGCGGTGCCCGGTCCCCGGCGCATTCTCCGCAACGCGTGCCGCACGTCGGCGTACCACGTGTCGAGCGCGGTCCAACCCCAAACACTTCTGGTGTCCTCTCTTACGCGTGTGACATTGCCGAACTTCCGCAAGGCGGCGTAACGCGCCTCCGCCGGAGACATGCCGCGAGCGATGTTCTCCTCCGTCTCCATGGCAAGGTGATCCGCAATGTCGCGCTCCAGTTCCTCTTCCATGCGGCGGCGTTTCATCAGTCGGCCTCCGATTCCGCGGGGCGCATGATCCGGGCTATGGCGCCGGCGAATTTCTCCCATCGGGTGTTCTCGATGGCGAGTTGATCTCTGCCTTTTGGGGTGAGGCGGTAGAACTTGGCCCGGCGGTTGTTCTCCGACAATCCCTCTTCCGCCTGAATCCATCCGCGCCGGATCAAGCGGTGCAGTGCGGGGTACAACGACCCCTGCTCCACCTGAAGCACGTCGTCGGAGTTTCGCTCAATCGCGTGGGCGATGGCGTGCCCGTGCGCCGGAGCGAGGAGCAGGGTCCGAAGCACCAGCATGTCCAGCGTACCCTGCAAGAATTCGATGCGTTCTTTCTCATCACCAGTAGACATTCTAGGCGAAGAGTACAGCTACTCACCTAGAATGTCAAGGGGGGGAACCAGGGGGGGAACCGGGGACAGACAGCGAATTTCCGGCAAACAGCGCCGGAAATTCATGTCAGTCCCCAAAGGGCGCGCCAAAAAAGCCCCACGCCAGGAAGGCGTGGAGCTATAGAGTTTCTACTACAATCTGTCTCGGAGGATGACAGACCAGCATGATGCTAGCATTTACCGGTCACGAAAGCAATGCGAGAATAGGATGGGAGAATCGGGTCCACTTGGCGGGTATGCCCTACCCGCCAGCTAACGCAACTCCTCCATCACCTGTTCCAAGACCTCCCGCGAGGGCCTGGTTTTAGACTCGGGCAGGGTCCCGATGGGTACGTCCATCAGGTTCAACTGCTCAATGAAAGTCGGTTTCGAAGGGTTCACATATAGAACACCTGTAAGGACTTCGCCCTTGGCTTCGGCTTCTTCGAGGACGGCTCCAGCAGCCAGCCGGTTG
>JADGNT010000842.1 GCA_017883345.1 Candidatus Solibacter sp.
CGGCCCCAGCGGGCGCGATCGGCCGGCAGCGGGTTCTTGGCGATCCAGTTCCCGCAGGCGTATTGGTAGAAATCCACGCACGGGTCCACCGATTTATTCATGGCGGCCGCATCCAAACCGGAAGCGGTCTTCTCCTGCGCGAACGCGCAAAACGCGCAGAGGGGCGCGATCAAGGCAAATAGGGATCGAAACTTCATATTCATACCAGAAGTTCCGATTTTAGCGCAACGCGGCGACGGTACACTGGAATGGTCTGTGAGAAGGCGGACCGGCGCACGCGCGGTAGGGCAACCTAACTCAGCGAATCACTTGGACGCGGATCTCGTTGTTTTCGATCCGCTGACCGCTAAGTTCCTGCCATCTGCGATCGGCAGTCACGGCAATGCTTCCATTCGATGCCGCGACCGTCAGGCAGATACAGTCTCCCAGGCTTAGACCTTGCTGCCTGGTTTGTGCCACTAACTCTCCGCACAGTGCGGCCTGATGCGCCGGTAAGTTCTGGTCGATGTCGAGGTCGAGTTCCTCGATCATTTGCTCGGCCCTCAGTCCCGGCACACCCTTTCTTATCAGCTTGCTGACTACCTCGGCGATGTTCACTGCGTGGATGAAGGCACGGTCGAGAATCGCATGCACCTGTTCGTGTCCGGGCTCATCGAGCATGAAGGCCAGCAAAGCGGACGCATCCAGGGTGTAGTCGGTCTTGAATCTGGAGATCAATCCTGGTTCTCTCTCTCGGCCTCGGCGCGCCGCTCCTGGATCAGTTCTTCAGAGAGACAGCTACCCTCTGGAATATAGCGGCGCAGTTCCTTGCGAATGCGAGCGAGCGCCTGTTCACGCGTGCCCATTTGGATGCCAGTCTCATCTACCCGAAGAATTACCTCAGTGCCTGCTTCCAGTTTGAGTTGCCGGCGGACCGCGGCAGGAATCAAGATTCTGCCAGATTTCTCAACCTTAACCGAAATCGTCTCCATACGGCAATTTTATCATAATATGAATGGTCCAGGGCTGCTAACGCCTCAGGCGCGCCAGTTTCTCAAATAGCGTGCCACACTCCTCCACCCGCAGCCAGTACGTCACCGCGAAGTAAATCAGGCCATACGGCACCAACACGAGAGTCGCCCTCATGATCGGGTCGGCATCGCCGATGGCGAGCTTTATGCCCCACGCCGCCGCCGCGCCGACGACCGCCGAGCCCCATAGCTTGGCAATGAGTGGCGCAGCCACTCCGGTCGCCCCGATGCGCGCGTTCAGCGTGCGCCGCAGCAGTGTGAACTCCACCCAACCCGCCACACCGGCCGACGCGGTCAGGCCCGCCGCGCCCCAATGCGGATGGCCGAGCCACCTGGGAAGCGGCAGGGCGCACAAGTATCCCAAGCCAACGGTGAGCCCGACGCGCACCGACGCGTAGCGCAGCGGCGTCCGCGTATCGCGCAGCGCATAGTAGGTGGAAGCGTAGAGGCGGCCGAGCGTCGAGGCCAACAGGCCGACGGCCGAGCCCGCAAGAATTCCCCAGACGTATACGGCATTCTCGTAGGTGAATTTCCCGGTCTGGTACAGCGCCGCCGCCACCACGTCGCCCAGCGCGAAGAACGCCATCGCCGAAGGCACGATAAAGAACGCGATCTGCCGCAACCCGGCATTCAAACGCCGGCGCAGGCGAGCCTGCACCTCCGCATCCGTGCCGAGCGTGCTCGACATAGCAGGCAACTCGGCCGCCGACACCGCCATGCCGAAGAGACTCACCGGCAAGGTATAAATGGACTGCGCGTTGGTCAGCGCGGCGACCGCGCCCTCGCCGAGTTTGCTGGCAATCACCTGGTCCACGTAGGCGCTGATCTGCACCACGCCGCGGCTGACGAATACCGGCGCGAAGTTGCGCAACACGTCGCGCACGTTGGCCGCCGCGGTGTCCAGCCTGAGCCGCAACTTTCGCGTCAGCCGCAGCACGGTGGGCAACTGCACGAAAAACTGGAGCGCGCTTCCCACCACCGAGCCCCAAGCCAGGTAGACCGCCAGGGTGGTGAGGTCCTTACGGCGGAAGGCGGCCATGGTCGCGATCATCGCGACATTCCAGATGACCGGCGCGGTGTAGGAGAGGAAGAATTTGCGGTGGCTATTCAGAATCCCCAGCGACCATGCGGAAAACACCAGCAGTCCGGCGCCGGGAAAAAGGATGCGCACCAGGCGGATGGTGAGTTCGCGCTTGGCGCCCTCGAACCCCGGAGCGATGATCCAGATCAGCAGCGGCGTCAGCAAGACGCCTGCCAACACGATCGCCGACGTGGCCAGCGCCAGGATCGCGCCCACCGCGCCGGCCACGCGGCCCGATTCCTCCTCGTCGCCTTCGGCGAGCAGGCGCGCGTACACCGGGATGAAGGAGGCCGAAAGCACGCCTTCGCCGAACAGATTCTGCAGGAAATTCGGAACGCGAAAGGCGGCGTAGAAAGCGTCGGCTTCGTCCAGTTGGCCGAAGTAGTGGGAGAAGACGCGCTGCCGCACCAATCCCACGATGCGGCTGATCAGAATCCCCGCGGCGACCAGGAATGCGTGGCGGCCGGTGCTTTCCCGGTTTTTCACGTTCGGCACTAGGCGAGTTGCTCCAGGACCGCTTCGGTGACTTCCTCCGTGCTGCCGTGCCCGCCGATATCGGGGGTGCGCACCTTGCCCTCCGCCAGCACTCTGGCGACGGCGGATTCCAACTCGCGGGCGGCGTCGCTCATGCCAAGATGGTCGAGCATCATGCCG
>JADGNT010000114.1 GCA_017883345.1 Candidatus Solibacter sp.
GTCTCCCCGTCGCCGCCGAACGCCTTCATCACCAGGTCGTAGCGCGCCGCCTGCAACTCGCACGCTACCGTCGGCGCGCCGCCCGTCCCCCACGATTGCAGCTCCCGCTCCAGCCCCCAGCCCGCATCATTCCCCACGATCAGCACGATCGGCAGCTTGAATCGCGCCGCCGTGTCCATCTCCGCCAGGTAGAACCCCAGCGCGCCATCGCCCGTGATGGCCACCACCCTGCGCGCGGGGTGCGCCAGTTGGAGCGCGATCGCGTTGGGCAGCGACGACCCGATGGTTCCCAACGGACCCAGCCGCAGCCATCCGCCCGCGTGCAGCGCCGGCAGAAGCGCCCGCCCCCAGTGCGCGAAATCCCCGCCGTCCCATGAGAAAAGCACGTCCTGGGGCAGCGCCTCGCGCAGTGCCCGGAAGAACACCGCCGCATCCGCCTGCGCCGCTTCCAGACGTGCCGTCCATGCCGCGCGCAACTCGCGCACCCGTTGGAGCCACTCCGTCCGCGGCGGCCCGGCGTCCGGAATCCCATCCAGCGCCGCCCGCGCGTCCCCGCACACGGCCGCGTCGAGCGCGCGATTCATCCCCAGTTCCTGCGGGTGTATGTCGATCTGAATGAACTTCGCCTCCGCCGGGAACAGCCGCGCGCCGCCCAGCGCCAGCCGGTAGTCGATCCGCTTGCCGACCACCAGAAACAGGTCCGCCTCGCGAAAAACCGTATGCACCGCGTAGTTCAGCGCCGGATCCGCGTACCCCATGGAGAGCGGATGATCGTCCGGCACCGTGCCGCGCGCCATCGTGATGGTGTACAGCGGAATCTGCGTGCGCTCGATAAACTCGCGGAGCGCTTGCTCCGCCCCGCTCCACCACACCCCGCTCCCCGCAATCACCACCGGCCGCTTCGCCGCACGCAGCAACTCCGTCGCCGGTTTGAGGTCCGGACAGGGTAGGGCCGTGCCCGGCCCGCCGGTCCGAACGGCAGTATCCGCCCCATTTCCCGTAAACGCGGCCATTCCCGTAAACACATCCACCGGGATTGTCAGATGTACCGCCCCGCGCCTTGCCGAATTCGCCTCCGTGTACGCCCGGCGCAAATAGAACGGAGTCTCCCCAGCCGACGGCACTTCCGCCGCCCACTTGACCACCGGACGCGTCATGGCCACCTGATCGATATCCTGGAACGCCTGCCGGTCCGCCAGACCGCGCGCCCGGCTGCCGCTCACCGCGATCAGCGGACTCCCCGCCAGATTGGCGGTCGCGATCCCGGTCAGCGAATTGGTGTGCCCCGGACCGCCCGTCACCAGCGAAAGCGCCGGCCGCCGGTGAATCCGCGCCCACGCGTCGGCGGCGTGGGTCACGCCCGATTCGTGCCGCATATCCACCACGCGCATTCCCGCGCGCGCCGCCGCGGCCAGCACTTCGTTGAGGTGATCCCCCACCAGCGTGAAGATCGGGTCCAGCCCCAATCGGGCGGCAACCTGCACAAACAGCTCAGCTCCATTTGGCATCGCACCGTCATGCTACTACAATCGAGTTCAGAACCCGTGACTGCAAGAAAAATTCTCGTTACCGGCGGCGCCGGCTACATTGGCTCCCACACCGTCCGCCTCCTGCTCCAGCAGGGCCACGACGTCACCGTTGTCGACAACCTCTCCAAAGGCTATCGCCACAACGTGCCCGCCGGCCGGCTGCATGAGCTCTCTCTCTCCGACACCGCCGCGCTCACCGGCCTCATGAAGGTCAAGCAGTGCGATGCCGTCATCCACTTCGCCGCCTTCATCGCCGTCGGCGAATCCATGCGCGAGCCCGCCCGCTATTTCACCAACAACGTCGCCGGGTCGCTCTCCCTGCTCGACGCCATGGTGCAGGCCGGCGTGAAGCACATGGTTTTCTCTTCCACCGCGGCCGTCTACGGCAATCCGCACACCTCGCCCATCCTGGAGACCTTCCCCATCCAGGCGTTCAACCCTTATGGCGAATCCAAGGTGATGGTGGAAACCCTGCTCCGCTGGTTCGACCAGATCCATCGGCTCACCAGCGTGTGCCTGCGCTACTTCAACGCCTCTGGCGCCGATCCCGAGGCCGCGCTCGGCGAAGAGCATGAACCCGAGACGCACCTGATCCCCCTCGTCCTCCGCGCCGTCCAGACTGGCAAGCCCATCACCGTCTTCGGTGACGACTACGCCACCCCGGACGGCACCTGCATCCGCGATTACATCCACGTCAACGATCTGGCGCAGGCGCACATCCTGGCCGTCGAGTACCTGCTGAACGGCGGCGCGAGCGACCAGTTCAACGTCGGCACCGGCGCCGGCAGCAGCGTGCTGGAGATGATCCGCACGGTGGAGGAAGTCACCGGCAAAAAGGTTCCCTATGTGGTTGGCCCGCGCCGCGAAGGCGATCCCCCCAGCCTGGTCGCCAGCAGTCAAAAACTCCGCGACCGCCTGGGCTGGTCCCCGCAATACGCCGGTCTGCGCACCATCGTCGCCCACGCCTGGAAGTTTGCCAACCGCTAAAAAGCACCGGCATGGATGCATGGCCGGCCTTCCGGCCGGCTGGCAAGCTAAAGCATGCCCCACCTAAGCCGGTGCCCATGCCTCACTTGCCGCGATTCACCACGTCCGAGTAATACCGCTCGTACAGCGGAATGATGCGGTCCGTGCAGAATCGCTCGCCCGCATTCCAGCGTCCCGCCTTCGCCAGGCGCCAGTGCAGCGCATCGTCGGAGAGCAGCGCCACCACCCGCGCCGCCTGCGCCGCGATATCGCCGACGGCCTCCAGATACCCGTCCTCGCCGTCGGTAATCAGTTCCGGAACCCCGCCCACGCGCGTCGCCACCGGCACCACGCCGCACGCCATCGCCTCTAGCGCCGCCAATCCGAACGATTCCATCTCGCTCGGCATCAGCAGCACATGCGCCAGCGGAATCAGCCGCTCCACGTGATTCTGCTTGCCCAGAAACATCACGTGCCGGTCCACCTTAAGGCTGCGCGCCAGGTGCTCCGCCGGGCCGCGGTCGGGACCGTCGCCCGCCATCAGCAACCGCGCCGGCACGCTCTTGCGCACCTCCGCCAGAATGCGGATGCAATCCAGCACGCGCTTCACCGGCCGGAAATTCGACAGGTGAATCAGCAGCTTCTCGCCGCCCGGCGCGTACGCCGCCGCGCCCTTCTTCTCGTTGTCCGGATGGTAGAGGTCGCAATTCACGAAGTTCTTGATCACCCGGATCTCGTTGGGCACCCCGAAGATCTCCACCGTCTGCTCGCGCAAAGTGTCGCTGACCGCCGTGATCCCGTCCGATTTCTCGATGGAGAACTTGGTGATCCCGAAATACGAAGGGTCCGCCCCCACCAGCGTGATATCGGTGCCGTGCAGCGTCGTGATGTACGGCAGCCGCCGCACGCTGGCCACCATCTGCTGCGCCAACATCGCCGCGATCGAATGCGGAATCGCGTAGTGCACGTGCAGCACGTCCAGGTTGTAGCTCTCCGCCACTTCCGCCATCCGCCCGGCCAACGCCAGGCAGTACGGCGGGTATTGAAACAGGGGGTAGTTAGAGACCTCCACTTCGTGATAGTGGATGCGCGGCGTATCCGGATCCAGGCGGATCGGATTCGCATAGGTAATGAAATGGACCTCGTGCCCGCGCGCGGCCAGTTCCATTCCCAATTCGGTGGCGACAATCCCGCTGCCGCCGTAGGTTGGATAACAAGTGATGCCGACGTTCACTTGGCCAGCGTAGCAAAGCCGATCTGGCCGTGCAGATTCTCATCCGGCGATGCCACGTCCCCGCCGCCGAACCACACCAGAATCCGCTCGCCATCCACCACCACGGTAGGGTCGCAGATCGCCTTGGAGTTCCACGCTTGCGTCCCCTTGTACCGCACTGCGAGCTTCGTCCAGCGCACCCCATCCGTGGAACGCGCCAGCCGCAGATACCGGTTCTCGGCGAAATCGCGGACCGTGTACAGCATCCAGTAGAAGCCGTCCGACTGCCACACCGCGGGCTCGCCGATCCCCGCCTCTTCCTCATCCATCTCCACCACCGGATTCGCCCGCAGCTTCTCCCAGTGAACGCCGTCGCCACTCCGCGCCACGCCGATACGCTGCCGCACTGCCCGATCCTGCCCCAGGTAGTACAGGTAGAAGTAGGGCTCGATGCGGATCACGTAAGGGTCGGCCACCGCGCGCTCGTCCCACGACCCCACCGGGCTCACGTCGAGGACGGGAGCGGGTTCCGCCCGCCACGTGCGCGCATCCGCCGACCGCGCGAGCGATATCCGCAGCCGGTGCTTCGTCCCCGTCTCGTACCAATACCAGACCTGCCCCCCGTAAGACAGCGCGCTGCCGTTAGCCGCGATGTAGCTGCCCGCCGCCGCGCGCAGCACAATCCCCTGCTTCCGCCAGTGCACGCCGTCTTCGCTCGTCGCCAGCGCCGTATGCCACTGGCCGTCGTACACCGAATAGAGATTCACGCGCCCCGCCACCGACGGATTCAACACATCCCGAAACTCATCGCGGGTGAGGACGGGGTCGCGTTCGGCGATGAAGCGGAAGGAGAGTGACGGATCACCCCCACGCACCTCGGGCAGCGTGAAGTTGGCGTACCTGCCGCAGCCCGTGGCAAAAGAAAATATGGCCACAGATGAACACAGATAAACACAGATAAGCAGTTTTGTTTTATCCGTGTTCATCTGTGTTTATCTGTGGCCATTCATCTTTTCGCTTCTCACGACAGCGGGATCCTGAATTTGATTCCCGACCCGCGCCCCGGCCGCGATTCCAACACCAGATCCGCATTCAACGACCGCGCCCGCCGTTTCAAGCTCGCCGGACCCAGGCGCAGCAGTTCCAACTCCTCCAGCGAGTACGACCCGGCGAATCCGAACCCGTGGCCGTTATCATCCACCGAAATCTCCAGGCCCCGATCCGTCTTCTCCATGGCCACCGCCACCCGCGTCGCCCCCGCGTGCTTCTGCACGTTGTGCAGCGCCTCGCGCACCATTTGCAGCACTTCCAGCGTCATCTCCGCCGGCAGACCCACCGGCGAGTTGGTCCCCAGGAACGTCACCGGAATCCCGCTCTCTTTCTGGAAGCTCTCCGCCGCGCGCCGCGCCGTGGCCACCAGGTTGGCCCCGTCCACGTCCACCGGCCGCATGCTGTGCAGGAACGTGCGCAGGTCCCGCACCTGGGTTTGCGCCAGCGCCTGCAATTGCTGCAAGTCGGTCATCCCCGCGTTCAGGTCCCGATCCATCACCTTCCGCAAGATCTCTAGGCGCATCTGCAAGCTGATGAAGCTCTGCAAGGGCCCATCGTGGAAATCGCTGGCGATCCGCACGCGCTCCAGTTCGCGCGCCTTCTCCGCCGCCTTCTCCGCCTCCAGCAACCTCTCGCGCAGCCGCTCGATTTCCAGTCCTTGCCGGCGCTTATTCATGGCGAACGCACAGGCCAAAACGCCCGCCACGACCACCGTCTGCTCCAGCACCAGCGCGCCGTGCGGCAACGCCGCGCAAAACACCGCGCACACCGCCACAACCACCACCACTTCCACCGTGCTGTAAAAAGCCAGGGCTTCCCCCAGCAGGAACAAGTAGAATGCGCTGGCCAGCCACAACATCCCGTCGGCGCCGTAACTGCCCATGATCAGGAAGAAGACCGTGTCGCCGAACAGCGCCAGCAACCCCACCATGCCGGTGTGACTCCTGCCGCGCAGCGCCACCACCACCGCGTACACCAGGTAAAGCGCCATCACGCCGTAGAACATGGGCGCGACTCCGCTCGGCAGGAAAATATAGGTGGCCGCTGGGGCAACGGTCGCTAGCAGGACCCGGAGCCACGCAACATAGCGGGGCCACGCCGTTTGTGGCGAAAATAACACGGTTTACTTCCGGTACAGATACAGAGTGTGACTCCGGCCTTCACCGTCATCGGCGATGTTCTCCACCTTTTCCGGCGTCCAGTTTCGGAAATCGAAGTCCTTGGCCACGATGCGTGCGCCCTTCTTCAACTGCTTGTCCAAAAGCGGCTGAACCTTGTTGTTCACCGCATCCGGTAACAGGTACACGGTCACCAGGTCGGCGGAACTGTAATTCTGTTTCAGAAGATCGCCGTTGACGATATGGGCGTTCTTGTCCAAGCCCAGTTTGAGGATCTTCGCCGCACTCTGCTTGCAGAGGTCCTTGTCCAACTCCACCCCTACCGCTTCGGCATGGAACTTCTGGGCGGCCACGATGACGATCCGCCCATCGCCGCTCCCCAGGTCGTACATCTTCTCCCCGGCCTTCAGCCCGCCGAGCCGCAGCATCTTGTCGACGATGGTTTCCGGGGTGGGGTAGTACGGCGCAAGCTTTTCCGCATCCCCGGTCTGTGCGCTCAGGGCGGCACAACCGATCGCTAGCCACCAACAGGCTCTCCGCATGTCCCCTCAATCCTACCCTAAACTCCGTTGGCAGCGGCGGAATTCCGACTTTTCCACTGTTCGCTGGAAAAGCCTGTGGAAATCCGCCTGCAATACACCCCGGAAGCTCTCAAATACTAGGCGTTCCGTATCATTCTGCACATGGATTCAGCAAGATCCGCCATTTCCGAGGTAAGCCTATTTAACGCAGTCACTTACAGGACTGCCACGACGTGTTTGCCAGCCGACTTTGTTCCATTTTGGAACATTCCCTCCCGGCAAACGCATTTTGACTCTGGCCGCCGATGAACGCCGATCAACGCAGATAAAACAAATTGCTTATCGGCGTTTATCCGCGTTCATCGGCGGCTCAATATGCTTTTCCGCAACCTGCTAAATCCAGACCTTCTCCAGCGGCACGTCCCGCTTGCACATTTCGCAGTGCGCCGCGTCCGCGTAATATCTCGCGTCCAGCTTCGCCAGATAGTACAAAGGCAGATTGCCGAAATCGTGCGTGTCCGGCGTCGGCTGGTAAATAATCACCGCCAGCCCGACTACCGTCGCCCCGCGCGATTCCAGCAGCCGCTTCAACTCATCCAGCTTCTTTCCCGTCCGCAGGATGTCGTCCACAATCACCACCTGCTCGCCCGGATGCTGCTCCAGGTACTGCCGGAAGTGCAGCGCTTCCTTGTCGTGCTCCCGCTCCGCCCAGTACACCTGCTTGGCGCGCAGGGCTTCCGTCACGCCGTACGCCACCGGCAGCCCACCCGTCATCGGGACCACAATCGAAAGCTCCGGCACAATCGCGCGGATTTCCGGGTTGGCCCGCAGCAGGCGGCTCAACCCGACACTCAGCATGCGCTGATACTGGTAGTAGCGCATGGCCAGCGGCACCTGCAGGTACTCGTTGGAGTGCAGCCCGCTCGGATACTCGAAGTGGCCGTCGCGCAGCGCGCCGGTCTCCCGCAGCACCGCGACCACTTCTTCTTGCGTCGGAATGATGTGCATCGTCTCTCTCCGGCAACCCAGCTTGACCGGGTCGCCCCGTACAATCGAGCAGGGCCTCGGCGCCGGAGGGGGTACCCTCTGGGTCGCCGCCCTGCTAAGGGCCTCAATTCGCCCCGCGGCCGGTCAGCACGCGGGGGATGGTCCGTAACAGAATCTTCCAGTCTAGCGCCAGCGACCAGTTGTCGATGTACTGCATGTCCATCTTCATCCAGGTGTCGAAGTCCACGTTGTCCCGCCCCGAGATGGCCCACAAACACGTCAGCCCCGGACGCATCCGCAGCCGCCGCCGCTGCCACCGCTTATACTGCTCCACCTCGCTCGGCACCGCCGGACGCGGTCCCACCAGCGACATATCGCCGCGCAGCACGTTCCACAACTGCGGCCACTCGTCGACCGAAAACTTCCGCAAGTAGCGCCCGATCCCGGTCAATCGCGGATCATCGGGAATCTTGAACGCGGTCTCCCGCACATTCAGATGTTCCAGGTCCTTCCTCAGTTCCTCGGCGTTTTCCACCATCGAGCGGAATTTGTAGAACAGGAACAGCCGCCCGTTCAACCCGCAGCGCACCTGCCGGAAGATCGCCGGTCCCGGAGATGTCAGCCGGATCAGAATCACAATCGCCGTCATCAACGGCGCCAGCACCACCAAACCAGCCGCCGCGATCGCGATATCCGTTACGCGCTTCAACAACAGTCTGATTTCATCGTAGGGCGCCGCCGAAAACGTCAATAGCGGCGTCTCTCCGAAGCGGTCCAGCGATACCGTGCTGTTGACGTGCGGGAAAAAGTCCACCGCCACGCGCGTGCGCACGCCCTCTTCGTCGCACATCAGGAACACTTCTTCGAGTTCCGCCAGGCTCTCGCTACCCACCGCGAAGATCACTTCGTCCACTACGTGCTGCCGTAATATCGAGGGCAGATCGCCGATCGGCAGTACCTTGTAGGATGCGCGCAACTGGATCTGCGCCGGAGCATCGGCGGTCTCGCTCAAGAACCCGCGCAGCCGGATTCCGTACTCGCCCGACTGCTCCAGTCCCCGCGCTATACGCACCGCGCGAACGCCAGTGCCAACCACCATCACATAGTGCGGCGCCGCAAACTCGCGCCGGATCACTCCCACCACCCGTCCCGCCGTCAGCCGGAACAAGAGCAGAAGCACCCACGCATAGGCCGAAAAGAGAACCAGAAAGAAGCGGCTCAGATCCAACCGGAAGACATATTCGAAGACGATCAGGCACAGCGCGCCATACCCGCACTGCCGCGCCGCATCGCGCAGAATCACCCGCGGATTTCCGATGTCCAGTTTTTCGTAGACTTCCAGCCAGAGACCGATGGCGACCCACGCTGCCAGCGCAAAGGCGAGTACCAGCGCCTTGCGTTCCACCGTCAGATAGAACGCGTGCTCCAGATGCAGCACCACGCGCGTCTGGTAAGCCGCCTCAAACGCCAGTGCAGCTACAAGGACGTCGGATAGTCCAAACAAAACACGGGCTTTACGATGTCGTCCAAACATCCGGCTTCAGCATATCACGCGGCGGCGGGACAGAGCGCCTCGCACCCGCCCGAAGGCTGCGCGACATGGCAGTATGGGAACTGTCGAAGTGCTCGCCAGCCTAACGAATCTGAGGGTAGCTCGTAACTACAGGTACTGGCCGGTTGGGACCGGGGCTGGGGGGTGCGGGGAAAACCGGGATGGGGCGTGCCCCGAGGCCAGCACGTGCCTCAATCCCGTTTCGATCACTTCCCGCATCGTCATCCCATGCGCCGCCGTATACTTCTTGACGCTACGCAGCAAAGCGCCGGGCAACTCGACGGTGATCTTCATTCCAACAGGCTAACATCACCCTTCTCGTCTGGGCGGTCTGATTGACCGCCGCCGCTGGCCGGAGTAGGGTAGGGGTAGCAAGAGGCCGTTTCACCTGTTGCAACGCGTCTTTGTTTTTGCAAGCGGCGATGCGAGCCAGTTGAGCGCGTCGGTACTCGCTGGCTATCTACAAGATGCTGCGGAGAACACCCTAGAGGAAATCATCAAACAGGCTGGTGGGACCGATCTGATATCAAATTCTACGGTTGAAGCTGAGATTAACCAAACAGGAAAGATACCAGAGTCGGCGCTTCAGGCGATGGGGGTTCTCGCGCCGGCGCTCATAGTCAAAGTCAGAAGTGGAAAAGTTCGGGTTTGTGTTCGCACACTCGACGACCCACCGTCTGGCCAGAGCGCTGCGGTATTTTTGCTTTATTACGGCGCTTGAGGAACAATCCCTCTATTTGGCTCCGGACGAGCTGGGTCCTCCCTGGGCTTCGATAATCCCGGTTAGCGAGGGCTGAGAGTCCGGTTTATCGCGTTCCGCAAAGGACCCTTTTCGGGACGGGCGGCGCGAGCCACGCCCACTTCTTTAAGCCGCCTTGGTCTTGACCGTCAGGCCGGGCTTGCTCGATGGTTTCATTCGGATCTCGACATCGATTCCCGTTAGCCGGGCAAACTGCAGCAGCTT
>JADGNT010000115.1 GCA_017883345.1 Candidatus Solibacter sp.
GGGAGGTATATGGAAGGCATCGACATACAGGCGATTGTACGGCAGGCGGTACAGGAGTTCGTGAACAACGAACAGGCGAAGACGGAGCCGGCGCACAAGGCAGAGTTGCAGGAGGAACGGAAGCGCCGGGAGCAACTGGAGCGCCGGTTGAACGAACTGGTGGAAGAGAACAAGCGCAGCCGCAAGATGGCGGCGGAAGCGGAGCGGAGCTCGACGGTGCGCGCCGAACTGCAGCGTTTGGGAGTAGGCAAGATCGATCTTGCGTTCAGAGCGGTGCAGGACGGGATCGTGCGGACCGAGGACGGGCGGCTAGTAGCCCGCAACGAGGCCGGCGAAACGCCGTTGAAGGAATACCTGACCGCCTTCGTGAACGAGAATCCGGAGTTTCTCCCGGCGCGGATTGCCGGGGGCACGGGGATGACGGCCACCCTGAAAGCTCCGGTGGCAGGCCGGGAGACGGTGGACCTGGAGCGGATACGCCCCGGGATGAGCGCCGAGGAAATGCAGCGGGTACGAGAGGAAATCGTGCGCGTGGCGTCGCAGACCCTGAAGGGGCTGTGAAGAGAACCATGGCAGGGCAGGAATGCCCGCGGCGTGGGTGTAGTGAAAGAACAAACCTTTTGAGGGAGAGAACGAATGGCAGCAATTACTTCGAGTAACGTCGCGAATGCGATTGTCAAGCTGGTGGCGGTCGACGCACTGCCGGTACTGGTAGGGAACCTCGTGATGGGGAACCTGGTGAATCGCGATTACGAGCCGGTGCTGGCGCAAGCCGGCGACACGGTAAACGTGCCGATTCCGCCGACGATGGTGGCGAACAACATCGCCGAGGGCGGGACGGTGCAGACGCAGAATCCGAGTCTGGGGAACGCACAGATCGTGCTGAACACGCACGCGGAAGCGACATTCCAGATTCCGGATGTGACCAAGGTGCTGGCGGTGCCGGATCTGCTGAAGATCTACATGGAGCCGGCGGTAGCGGCGATCGCGCAGAAGATCGAAAGCGATCTGCTGGCGCTATACGCGGGGTTCACGGCGAACAGTCCGGTGGGGACGCCGGGGACGGCGATCACGGAAGCCATCATCGACGCGGCGGAGACGGCGCTATTCTTGGCGAAGGTGCCGCCGGGCGAGCAGAAGTTCATGGTGGTGGACGCGGCCACGTACTCGGCGTGGCGGCAGATTCCGCGGTTCAGCGAATTCCAGACGGCGGGCGACGCGGGACTGCGGTCGCTGATCGACGGCAGCGTGGGAAAGATCAAGGACTTCTTCGTGTTCCGCTCGCAGTTCGTGCAGAAGACGGGCAGCGGTCCGGTGACGACGCACAATATAGCATTTACGAAAAGCGCTTTGGGCCTGGTGGTGCGGCGGCTGCCGCAGCCGTTGCCGGGGACTGGCGCGATCGCGGAGTATGCGGAGCTGGGCAACTTCGGGATGCGGGTGGTGATGAGCTACCAGCCGAACACGCTGGCGCAGCAGTTCACGGTGGACGTGCTGTACGGCTGCGGAGTGCTGCGGAACTCGTCGGGCGTGCAGGTGAACACCTAAGGAGCGTGACGGCATCCCGCCTCATGAGGGGCGGGATGCCGGGCGGGTAGGGGGGCGGGATGTGCCCGGCGCGGCGGAGGAAGAGCTGCGGAGGAAGAACGCCCCCACGAATGGGGGCGGCAGCCTGAAAGGCTACGCTACGGAAAAACCAAGAGAGAGAAAAGGAAGGCAAATGGATCTACAGATGTATTACCAGAAGATTCGCGAGACGGAAGCGAAGATCCCGGATGAGTTTCCACTGATGGTGAGCATGGAGACACCGGACGGGGGAAAGTGCGGCACGAGGACGGAGGTGCCGCGCCGGCTGGCTGCCAAGCTGCTGGTGGAGGGGCTGGCCCGCGTGGCGTCGAAAGACGAGGCGAAAGCGCATCGCGCGGCGCTGGCGGAGGCCCAGCGAATGGCGGAGCGGGAGGCGGCGGCGGCGAGGCTCCAGTTGACGGTGTTATCCACCACGGAGCTTGACCGGCTGCGGAGCGAGGCGCGGAGCACCAAAGAGTAGGCGGCACACGATGGCATTGTTCACGGACGGCGCGGTTACGAGCATCGAAGATCTGAGGGGGCACGACACGCAGTTGCTGAATGTGGCAACCGTCGAGGGCATCGACGTGACACGGAAGCTGGCGTTGGCACATGAGGAACTCTGCGTAGAAGTGGCGGGGCTGCTGGGGCGGCTCGGGCTGCCAGGGCAACTGAGCGCGCCGGCGGCGATCCAGCAGGTGGTGGTGACGCCACCGCTCAAGCTCTGGCATATTTTCCGGACGCTGGAAATGGTGTATGGGGACGCATACAACAGTCAACTGAACGACCGGTATGCGGGGAAGCGGGACGAATACCACGAGATGGTGAAGTGGGCGTACAACCAGGTGATCCAAGGCGGGCTGGGGATCGTCACGGACCCGATGGAGCAGGCGGCAACGCCGGTGGTGCGGCCATCGGCGGGCGGACTGGCAGACGGCACGTATTACGTCGCCATCGCGTGGACCAATGCGGCGGGTGAAGAGGGGGCGAGTTCGGCACCGGCGACGATCCAGGTGTCGGGCAGTTCCTTCGCGGTACAGACGACCGCGCCGCCGAATGTTAAGGGATGGAACGTGTACTGCGGGACTAGCCCGGCGACGATGACGATACAAGATTCTCCGACCTTGGCGCCGGGGCAGACATGGGTGCAGCCGGACACTTTGTCCACAACGGGACGGCTGGCCGGCAGCGGGCAAACGCCGACTTACCGGCTGCCGGTGCCGCGGACGATAAAGAGGGGCTGATGACAAGCAAAATTGGAAGCGCGGCGACGGCCAAAATAGTGCAGCGGATCACGGGGCCGAGCGGAGTGAATGCGGGCCTGGGGGCGCTGACACAAGGGGAACGGGAGTTTGCGGGCCTGGTGGACACTTCACAGGTGCGGGCGCAAAACGTGGCGGCCGAGATGGCGGAGCGTGCGCTGGGAGTGAAGTACCCGGCGGTGAACGTGTACTGCGAAAAGATCGTGAACGATCTGCGGGAGAAGTTCCAGACGTTCTCGGGGCGGGTGCAGATGGCGATCGAGTTGCGGCAATCGCAGGACCGGTTGGAGGGGATACAGGACCGTCTGGAAGTCTATGTGGACGCGACGATGCAGATGCTGGATGGGAACCGGGGCGATTGGGGCGACGGGATGTTCTACGGCGGCGGATACGAGGTGGCGTTCGGAGCGGTGAAGCAGGGCGGGAAGAATTTCATGCAGGTGGCAAAAGTCACTTTCGAGATCGGGGTAAACAGGAACTAGTATGTCTACATATATTTCGTCCAACGCGAATCGATTCTACACGGCGTTGGAGAGTGGGTACGGGGAAGTAGGATCGATCACGGCCACCAATCGGATTCCGGCGGTCAAGCTCGGGATCCAACAGCAGGTGGAGACAGGGACGCGGCGCGACAAGACGGGGAGCCGTACGTTCGCGGGTGTGCCGGCCGGAGTGAGGCGGCGCACGGATTTCGATTTGCAGACGTACTTGACGAGTTGGGACAAGACGGCGGCAGGGCCGGGATACGGTCCTCTGTTCGAGGCGGCGCTGGGCGGGAGTGCGGCGCGGTTCGGCGGAGGGACTGTGGCATCGAGCACGGCGGAGGGGCGACTCGGATTCGGAGGGGCGCACGGGCTGGCGGCGGGGCAGGCAGTGTGCTACGGGGGCGAGATCCGGTTCGTGGCGGCGATTGTGGATGCGCAGACGGTACAACTGAATGCGCCGTTTCTGGTGTTGCCGGCGGCGGGAGCGGCGATCACGGCGACGGTGACATATGCTCCGGCGACGGAGTTGAAGAGCGTGAGCATCTTCGACTACTGGAGTCCGGCGACGGCGGTGCAGCGGCTGCTATGCGGAGCGGGGGTGGACCAGATGGAGATTCTGGTGAATGGGGATTACCACGAATTCCACTTCAAGGGGGTCGCGAAGGACGTGATGGACAGCGCGAGCTTCGAGGCCGGCGCGGCGCAATTGCAGAGCTTTCCGGCGGAGCCAGCGGTGGCGGCGTTCGATTACTCGATCGTGCCGGGGCACATGGGGCAGGCGTGGTTGGGGACGGGGCCATCGCGGTTCTGCACGATCACGGCAGCGACGATCGCAATGAAGAACGCACTGGACACGAGGAACCGGGAATTCGGACCGTGCGGGGCACTGGCGATTTCACCGGGACAGCGCACGGTGACGGCGGCTTTCGACCTTTACACGCGGGACGACGATGCCACGAAGGAGTTGTACCAGGCGGCGCGGCAACAATCGCCAATCAGCGTGATGTTCCAACTGGGCGAGACCGAAGGGCAGTTGATGGGCGTGTACCTGAAGAGCGTGGTGCCGGAAGTGCCGGAGTTCGACGACGGGCAAAACCGGCTGCAGTGGCGTTTCCGGGCATCGCGGGCACAGGGGACGGTGGACGATGAAATTTCCGTGGCATTCGGATAAGGGAAAGGTGGCGGACGGAAACGCCGGGGGCAGTTACGCCAGCGAAGCGGTGGTAGAATCGCGGGCGGTTCCGGGGGTAAGGTTCACGCTGGCGAAGATGTCCTTCGGGCGGCGGGTGGAATTGATGCGGCGGGTTCGGGAGCTGGCGCGGCGGGCGGAGTTCCTGGCGGCTAGCGAAGGCTCGGGCGACAAGATGGATGCGGCGCTGCTGCAGTCTGAAATCGAACGGGTCTTTGTGATGTGGGGCGTGAAGGCGGTCTCGGGGCTGGTGGTGGATGCCCGTGTGGCGGGCCCGGAACTGCTGGCCGAGGCGGGCCCCGAGGAGCTATTCCGGGAGGCGCTGGCGGCGGTCCGCAGAGAGACCGGGTTGAGCGAAGAAGAAAGAAAAAACTCCTAGTCGCCTTCCATTTTCAATTCTCCAACCAGGCCGGTTGGGAGTGCGACGGGTGCCGGAGGAGCGGCCTGGAGGTCCGCCGGCGGTGCGGGTGGCTGGGGTTGCCGCAGGACGGCAAAGCGGCGCCGGTGTGGGCGCGGAAGACGGTGGCAATCGAAAGCTGCCCCAAGTCTTACATCACGGCGGAGAGCGAAGGGCTGGTTGAGGACTTCCTGGTACGGCGACGGCTCGGCGGGACGAGCTTCGGGGAGTTGAGCGCGCGGCAGGTGGAGGGATTCCTGATTCTGGAGCAGGCGCTGGCGGCGGAGAATCCTGCTGGGCGGCGGGCAGAGAGATGAAAATGGCGAGCACAACACAAGACGAGCTTTATCGGGCACTTCTGGCGGTATCGGGGCAGCAAACGCCGGCCCTTGGGGATGCAAACGCGATGCTGGCCGATGTCATCGCGCAGCTTCGCGAGGTGGGGAGCAGTGTCCCGACGGCGGCGCCGGTGAGCAACAGGCCGACGACGACAACGTCGCAGGACAGCGGGAGCACGGATCGGGCGTTGCTGGCGGTATCGGGGCAGCAAACGCCGGCCATTGCGGATGCAAACGCGCTGCTGGCCGATGTCATCGCGCAGCTTCGAGAGGTGCCGAGCAGTGTCCCGACGGCGGCACCGGCGAGCAACACGCCGACTACGACAACGTCGCAGGACAGCGGGAGCACGGATCGGGCGTTGCTGGCGGTATCGGGGCAGCAAACGCCAGCCATTGGGGATGCAACCGCGATGCTGGCCGATGTGATCGCGCAGATTGGCGAGCTGCGCAGCAGTAGCCCGACGCCGTTGGCGGCGAGCAAGACGCAGACTACGGCGCAGACAACGTCGAACGACAGCGGGAGCACGTTGGGATCGGTGGCATCCACGGTGCTGACGAGCGGTTTCGGGCTGGCGCCATTGATCAGCGGGCTGGTGAGTCTGTTTAGCGGGGGAGATGCAGCGGCGCCTCCGCCGCTGGTGAAATACGCACTGCCGGCGGCGGTCGATTTCCAGGCAGCGGAGAGCCAGGGGCAAGTGACCGGAGTGGATTACAACCAGATGGGAATGCCGCGGAGCTATGCACCAGCGGCGGCAAGCGGGAGCGCGAATGGCACAGCGAATGGCACTGGGAATGGCGCGGCGCCGCAGATCACGGTCAACGTGCAGGCGATGGATGCGCGCTCTTTCATGGACCGGAGCAACGACATCGCGCTGGCGGTGCGGGACGCGATGCTCAATCTGAACGCGATCAACGACGTGGTGAACGAGCTTTGATATGGCAACCTTCCCTAAATTGAAAACCAATGCGATCGCGCAGTATCCGGTGGCACGACGCGAGCAGTTCCAGAATCAGACGGTGCGTTTCGTGGATGGCAGCGAACAGCGTTATCGCGATTCGGCGGGCGCGCGGCTGGAGTGGGAGATCCAATTGAGCCAACTGGACGAAGGTGAACTGGCGGCGATCGAAGAATTCTTTCTGGCCAGACAGGGAGCATTCGGTAGTTTCTGCTTCACCGACCCATGGGATGGGCACGTGTACGACGACTGTAGCGTGGCGGCGGACGAACTGGCATTGGTGACCGAGGGTGAGATGCGCGGGAGCACGAAGCTCACCGTGGTGCGGAACATTTGAACCCCATGCCGGCATATCCACAACTCGGAAGCGGCGCGCTGAGCCAGTTCCCGGTGCAGAAGAACCGGCGGGTGCGTACGGTGGTGAATCAAGCCGCCGATGGCAGCACGATCAAGCTGGCGGACCCGGCGGGGGAGGTTACGGAATGGCAACTGACCTACACGGACCTGAGCGATGAGGAGGCGGCGGCGCTGCGGGCGTTCTTCGTCGCCGCGGAAGGCACGCTGAACGGTTTCACGTTCCTGGATCCGGCGGGCAATCTTCTGGCGTGGAGCGACCAGCTCGACCAAGCCGCCTGGCAGAAAGATCCGCTATTGAGCCTGACCGGGGGGATCAGCGATCCGCGGGGAGGCGCGCAAGCGTGGCGGCTGAGCAACGGCGGGGCAGCAGAGCAAGGGGCCGGCCAGACGCTGGCGGCGCCTGGAGAATACCAGTACTGCCTGAGCGCCTATGTGCGGGCGGCGACGGCGACCAGCGTGGGGTTGACGGCAGGCAGCCAGACGGCGCGACGGGCGGTGACCAGCGAGTGGACGCGGATCGCCTGGACGTGCAGCGGAGACGCACAAGCCACGTCGGTGCGATTCGGGATCGAGATCGCGCCGAGCGATGCAGTGGAAGTGTACGGGCTTCAGGTGGAAGCGCAAACCGCGGCGTCGGGCTACAAAGCCAGCGCGCGCGGTGGAGTTTACGAAGACGCGCATCTCGGCGACGATGTGCTGACGATTACCAGTACCGACGTGAATCGCCATTCGTGCACGGTAAAGATCATTCATGCAAACCATCTTTGAGCTCAAGGAGCAAGCCGTCACAGACACGCCGCTGCTGCTGTTCGACTGTGTGCTCCCCGATGGACAAACGGAACACTGGAGTACGCACGCGGTGTCGGTGGGAGAAATAGCGTACAGCGCGAGAGTGCTGCGGCACAATGTCTTCGAACTACAGGCATCGAGCGATCAAGGGGTGGACGGTGTGCCGCGGATTTCGCTGGTGCTGGCGAATGCGGATTCCCACTGTTCGGAGATCGAACGCGCGACCGGGTGGAAGGGTGCGCGGTTGACGGCCGGTCTGGTGTTTTACGATTTACGGAACGCGGCGCCCTTGACTGAGCGATCAGTGATATTCCAAGGGATCTGCAACCCGCCGGACGAGATTCTGGAAGCCACGTTCCGCATCACGGCGACGAATCGCATGAACCTGCAACGGTCGTTGCTGCCGCAGGTGCGGATCCAGCGGCGGTGCCCGTGGGAGTTCCCGAGCGACGAGCAGCAGCGCGCGGAAGCGGTAGATGGCGGCGCGAGCGGGAAGTACTCGCGCTATTACCGCTGCGGCTACTCGCCAGGGGTGGCGGGCGGAACGGGAGCATTGGACGGCAGTGTGGCGTTTGCCGGGTGCGGCTACACGCGGACGGACTGCGAGGCGCGGGGGATGTTCCACAACTTCGGGGGAATCGAGTTTGTGCCTCCGGCGATTTCCGTGCGGACTTACGGAGACAAGAGCGCGCACACTTCGGCGGTCGCAGTGAATGAAGCCCGGTATAACGACTTTGTTCCGATGCTTTACGGCACGGCGTGGTATAACACGCCGGTGGTATTCGGGCGCAATGACGGCAACCTGACGCGCATGGAAGTGCTGCTGGGGTTGGGCGAGATTCAAGGAGTGCTGAAGGTTCTGGTGAATGACGTGGAGATTCCAGCGGGCGTTGCCGGGACCAACATGACGGGAACCGGCTGGTATAACATTCCGACGCTGGGCACGCGATGCGGAGGCTTCAACAACGATTTCCTGGATGGCAGCGGACAGCCGGCGGGCGATCCGTATGGCAGCATGGCGTACCTTTCGGTGGTGGTGCCGAACCGGATCAGCAACGGAACGAGTCTGCCCAAGGTAACGGTGCTGGTGCAAGGGCAAAAGCTACCGGTATATGGAGCGGACGGGAGCTACAGCGGCGAGCAGTTTTCGGGCAACCCGGCATGGGTGCTGCTGGACATCCTGCGGCGGGCGGGATGGAGCCTGGCGGAAGTCGAGGTGACGAGCTTCGCGGCGGCGGCGGCGTACTGCGATGAACCGATCGACGCTCTGGACCTTTACGGGAACGCGATTCAGTTGCCGCGATTCCAGTGCAATCTGGTTTTGCAGAACCGCAAGAGCGCCGGCGACCTGGTGCGCGGGGTGCGCAACTCGGCGAGACTGATGTTGACGTACGGAGCGAACGGCGCGCTGCAATTACGGGTAGAGAATTCGGTGGCGCTGGAGATGCCGGCCAAGCCAGCGTGGTCCAACAGCGCGGAACCACTGGACAGCGGGTGGCCCAGCTACGAATTCGGCGATGGCAGTAACGGGTTTTCGGGCATCATGCGGAAGCCCTCTGGCGAGCCAAGTTTTCGCGTCTATGCGCGCGGCATGGCGGACACACCCAACCGGTTCACGGTGGAATTTCAAGATTCGCTGAACGAATACCAACAGGATAGTTTTTCCCTGGTGGACGCCGACGACGTGGCGCGCAGCGGGCAGGAAGTGTCGCAGACGCTGGCGGCGGTGGGAATCCCGAACTTCGACCAGGCGGCGAGGATCTTGAAGCTGAACCTGGATCGGTCGGTGCGCGGCAACACGTACGTGGAGTTCGAGACGAGTGTAAAGTCATTCGGGATCCGGCCGGGAGATTTGATCACCGTAACGTATCTCAAGGAGGGGTTCAACCGGCAGGCATTCCGTGTACTGAAGATCGCCCCCGGGACGAACCACCGCATCTCGACAATTACGGCGCAGATTCATGACGATTCGTGGTACGCCGATAGCAACGGACAGGTAACGTCGGCAAGTGGCGGCCGGCGCCAGGGCAGCGCCGGCATCGGCGTTCCCCGTCCGTTGCCCGGCAATGTTCTGGACGATCGGGGCGACATCCAGTTCGGAGTCGAAGAATCGGTAACCACGGCGGGCGATGGCTCGGTGCAGACGACTCTAGGGGTGGGGTTCGTGGCACCAGCCGTCGCCGCGGCGGGTGGGCCGGGTATCCCGCTGCTGAGTCTGGCGGCGACGCCAGGGGACGGCGGATCGCTGCAAGGCGGCCAGACGCTTTACTATGCGGTGGCCGGGGTGGACGGATCGGGGAATGAGAGCCTGCTTTCCTTCATTGTCCGGGCGGTCACCTTGAGCGACGGCAGCAGCGTGACGATCCACGGCCTGAGCTTTTCGCCAGGAACGGCGGGCTTCCACGTTTATCGCGGGAGTACACCGGCGCAACTGTTCCGGATCGCTTCGAACCAGGCGATTGCCGCGCAATTCACGGATACGGGATTCGACAAAGAGTTGATCGCCCCGCTGGACCCCAACTTCGACCACGCGAACTTCTATTGGCGGATGGAACTGCAA
>JADGNT010000843.1 GCA_017883345.1 Candidatus Solibacter sp.
ATTCCCGTTGGCTTCACCTCCGCGCAGTGGGGATCGCTGGCCTCTTTCGCGGCGCGCGCCTACCCGGGCACGAAGAAGTGGTATGGCACCAGCGGCAACAGCTTCGTCGCCGTGGTGGAGTTCGGCGACCGCGTGCGGGCCAGGGCCGTGACGGCAGGCGGAGAGAGCGGCAATCCGGCATCCCCTCACTTCAACGATCAGGCCAAGCGGTACAGCACGGGCGAATTGCGCGAGGTCTACTTTTACCGCGATCAACTCAAGGGACATACGCAGCGGGAGTATCATCCCTGAAGGCGCGATGCAACATATTACGATGCACTATGCAACGGTTTGTGCTACACTGAATTCATGACCATCTCTCTCAGGAACCTGCCTCCGGAGGTTGAAAAGGCGATTCTGGAGACCAGCCAACGCGAAGGAATTAGCCGCAACAAGGCGACGCTCCGTTTGCTGCAAGCATCGCTGCACAAGCCGGCCATAAACCACGATTTTGATGAGTTCATCGGCACATGGTCGGACGCGGAGGCCGATGAGTTCGACGCGGCTTTAGCCGAGATGCGTAAGGTCGATCCGGCAGACTGGGAGCCCTTCGAGTGGACGTAACGCTCGACACGTCGGCGTACTCGCAGATGCGCCGGGGAAACCAGGCAATTCTCGACGTAGTTCGGCGGTCGGGGACCATTGCATTGTCGGCGATTGTGCTGGGCGAGTTGCACAGCGGATTCCGGGCCTGCAATCGCTACGCGAAGAACATCGCACAGTTGGCTCAGTTCCTTGATAAGCCCTCGGTCCGCGTCTTGAACGTAACCGAGGAAACCGCCTTGCGATATGCGGAGATTGAGGTGTATTTGCGAAAAAAGGGCCGCCCCATTCCGCGCAACGATGTCTGGATCGCAGCAGTCGCGCTGGAGCACGGACTGCATCTCGTCACGCTGGACGTTCACTTTCGCGAGATTCCACTGCTGCTGATTCAACCGTGAAACGGAGTTTGAGTCGGATGAAGCTGATTTCGTTGGGCGTGAAGCGGGTCCAGGGGGACCCGCGCGGACCTGGGGGTCCGCCCCACGCTGTATTCCAGATATAATTCTCCTTCTTGAACCGGTTCGAGAGATCGGAGTCCAACCATGTTCGTCGTGCATAGCTTGCCGGTGGCGATCCTATTCTGCGTGATCACCATGCTCGGCTGGGGATCGTGGGCCAATACGCAAAAACTGGCGGGCAAGGAGAAGTGGCCGTTCCAACTGTTCTATTGGGACTACGCGATCGGCGTGTTCCTGTTCAGCCTGGTATTTGCGCATACGCTGGGAAGTTTCGGACTGGCGGGGGCCCCCACGGCGGAGAACCTGCACGCGGCGGACGTCGGTTTCATCCTGCCGGCGCTGAGCAGCGGGGTGCTTTTCAACCTCTCGAACATTCTCCTGGTAGTGGGCATCGATGCGGCCGGAATGAGCGTGGCCTTTCCGGTGGGCGTCGGACTGGCGCTAGTGATTGGCACGGTGGAAAGCTACGTGGAGACACCGAAGGGCGACCCCGGCCTGCTGTTCACGGGCGTGGCGCTGATCGTCTTCGCCATGATCGTGTCCGCCCTCGCCCACAAGCGTCTCCCGCAAAGTGGCGGGCGCAATCCGCTGCGCGGCGTGATCTATTCGGCCGTCGCGGGCGCGCTGATGGGCTTCTTCTACCCGCAGCTCATGCGGGCGATTTCACCGAACTTCAACACGGCGCCGATCGTGCCCGGCATGCTGACTCCCTACGTGGCGCTGGTGTGTTTCGGCGCGGGCGTGCTGGCCAGCAACTTTTTGTGGAACACCATTTTCATGCGCACGGGCCATGTGACCTATGGCGATTATTTCCGCGGCAGCGCGCGGCTGCACGCCATCGGCATCCTGGGCGGGGTCATCTGGATGCTCGCGCTGAGCTTCAACGTGATCGCTTCGAGCGTAGCGGGTCCGGCGGTGTCTTATGCGCTGGGACAGGGCGCAACTCTGGTGGCGGCGATCTGGGGGTTGTTCATCTGGCGCGAGTTCCGCGCGGCGCCGCCGGGGACCAACAAATATCTCGGGCTGATGCTCGCCGGGTACACCATCGGACTGATTCTGATTGGGGCGGCGACCCAGTAACAGGGGCAGTTTATGATAACCATCGAAAAAACCAACTTTCAGGGTTGGGCGAACAGTTGGCGGGTGTCGAACGGCGAAGTGGAACTGGTGGTGACGGGCGATGTCGGACCGCGGGTCATGCGCTACGGGTTCGCCGGCGGGCAGAACTTCTTCAAGGAATTCGCCGGGCAACTGGGAAAAACCGGCGAGACCGATTGGCAGCCCCGAGGCGGCCATCGCGTGTGGATCGCGCCCGAGGATCCGGTGAAAAGCTACGCGCCGGATAACGCTCCCGTAGCGATCCAGGCGCAGGGCGACGCGATCATGTGCACCGGACCGGTGGAAGCGCTCACCGGGATGGCGAAGAAGATCACGGTCAGGATGGCTTCTACCGGAACGGCGGTGGAATTGACCCACGAGGTGCGCAACGCTGGCGCCGAGCCCTACCATCTGGCGCCCTGGATTCTGACCATGATGGCGCAGGGCGGCGCCGGCATCCACGGGTTTCCACCGCGCGGCACCCACCCGGAAATGCTGGAACCCACCAACCCGCTGGTGATGTGGGCGTTCACCCATCTCGACGATCCGCGTTGGCGGTTATCGCGCAAGTACCTGGTGCTGCGCCAGGACCCGAACAACGC
>JADGNT010000844.1 GCA_017883345.1 Candidatus Solibacter sp.
GCGGGGTCGGCGCCGGACCAAAGGTGCACGACGGACAGCACCACGCCGTTGCTGGCGCAGCCCACGGAGAACCAGCGATTCTCGGTCTCGCTGTGCTCCAGATCGGCAACGGTCAGCAAGCGCGAATCGTGGAATACCGTGGAGGCAAGATCGAAAGTAACCCCATGCTTGCGCGCATTTGCGTCCGCCTTAACCTCGTCCCACTCGAACTGAAATGGCCCTGCGTTCACCGGTCACTCTCTCATACCATGCTATAGCAAGCGCAGCCGCGCTTCCCAGCCCCCCCCGGAAACTAAACCGCGGCACGGCCTGCAATTGGCGCGCGTAGTTCGCCGTCGCAGCGATCTGCCCGAAGGTGTTGTTGAACTGTCTTTCTAACCGCTGACGCGCTCACTGTGCGGGTAGGCGTATTAAGGGCTGGCGCGAACTGGAGACGCCTTGCACCCTAAAACCGGCGCCCCCGGAGCCAGGGAACAGCATCCGGGAAGCGATTCAGCATGGTATGCTCTGGCGGGAGATTATATGGACGCCAAGCCGCCAAAGAACGACCCTCCGCACTGGCTCCAGGTGGGAGATGAGAACTGGGGGCCGACAGACATGCGGAAGCACAAGGGCCGCCCTATCCATAAGCCACCCCTACCTTCAGTCTGGTTTGGTGGCGACGAGAGCAGGTCCGACTGGTCCATTTTCGCAGTCCTCGCCTGGCTGGCGGTGCTAGTGCTTTTGGGTGCCCTGATCTATTGGCTCCGCCAGTAGGGGCTCGATTTATCGCAATCTGCAATCAACGCAACTTTAGGACACTACGGTCAATCCGTGAATTCGTCTCACAGGTGTGGCGGGGTGGGATCAACCCCCTCGGTCCGGCGGTTCTGCACGAGCCACTTTTCGCGCTGCCCGGCCGCGTCTCCCGCGGGGCGCGCGGCGCGAGACCCTTGCGCCCGGGCGCGGGTTCGTGCACAATCAGTTCGAAGACATTCAGGTGTGAAATTAATCGTTTCACGCCGCGAGTTGGGAGGTTGCGATGAAGCTGTCCGCTTTAGGTATGGCGATTGTGTTGCTGGCCGGCCCCGCTGTGGCCGTCGCCGACGATCTGGAGGATGCAGTCCAGAGCCTTAAGGATGCTGCCGCGAAAAAGGATGTAGATGCGGTAAAAAAACTGGCGGCAACCATCCATCCGATGACGAGCGAGATCGTCGCCGAGGCCGCGCCCCAGGGCGCCGACGAAAAGAAAGCCTGGGAAGAGCGCGTCGCGTATGCGAAGAACGCCGAGGTGTACGTCGAGTCGGTGTTCTATACCATTGCGGTCCAGTCCGAGCCCGCGATGATGGTGGATCTGATCTCCACTCTGGAGCAACGGAATCCGAAGAGCAGATACCTGAATCAAGCTTACGGACCTTATCTGATGGCGTTAAACAAGACCGGGGCAGGGGCGAAAATCCCCGCCGTCGCCGAAAAGGGCATGGCGAACTTCCCCGAAAATGAAGACTTGCTGCTGTACATGACCGACACGGCGATGGCCCGGAAGCAGACCGACCGTGCTCTCGGCTACGCCAACCGCCTCACCGCCACGCTCAGTAAACGCGCCAAGCCGGAAGGCGTGTCGGCGGCGGACTGGGAGCGCAAACGCAGCGCGGCGCTGGCGCACGGCTACTATATTGCCGGCGTCATAACCGCCGAAAAGGGCCAGTACATCCCCGCCGACAAGAATCTGCGCGCCGCCCTGCCCCTGATCCAGGGCCAGCCCACTATGCTCGGCCCGGCGCTCTTCTACCTCGGGATGGCCAACTACCAACTCGGCAAGATGACCCTGAGCAAGGCGCGTGTGCTCGAAGCCGCCAAATTCAGCGAACAGTCGATGGCCATCCCCGGCGCCTATCAGGATCAGGCCCGCCACAACGCGCTGGTCATGAAGGACGAAGCCGCCAGGATGCGGTAGAGGAAAAGTGGGGCAGCCTGGCAAACTGCGCGCGACCCAGAGGGTACGCGCGTTTACCGGCGCAACTGGCGCGCTTGCTAACCCGCCGGACCCAGAGGGTACCCCTTCCAGCCTGCCCCGCATAGCGGCAAGCCGCAAGCGGAACATCGCGCAGAGTTCTATGGCGCGGAGGAAAAATGCCCCCACGAATGGGGGCGGCCCAGAGGGCACCCCAGCCTAAAAAGGCTACGCTACCGCCGGGCCGTCGCGTTGGTTTCGAGGCCGGACGCGATCGCCCGCAACAACTCCGGGCGTTTCATGGGCTTGCCGACGAAGCCGTCCATACCGGCCGCCAGGCAGCGTTCCCGGTCGCCTTGCATGACGTTTGCCGTGAGAGCAATGATCGGTAGGTGGCCGCCCGATATGGCTTCCCGGCGGCGCAATTCCACCGTCGCCTCGAAGCCATCCATGTGCGGCATCTGTAAGTCCATCAGGACCAAATCGAAGCGGTCATTGGCGCAGGCTTCCACTGCCTCGCGGCCATCCACGGCACAAACCACCGCGCAACCGGCCTTCTCCAGCATGCGCCGGGCGAGCTTTTGATTCACGATGTTGTCTTCCGCCAGCAGCACGTGAAGGCCGGCGGGTAAGGGAATCTCGGTTTCCGCGGGCGGAGCGGCCGGCGGGGTACCCTCTGGGTCGGGCGGGGCGGCAGAGGCGGCAGCGATGGTGAAGTGGAACGTGCTGCCGGCCCCCGGCTGGCTCTCGACCCAAATCCGGCCTCCCATCATCGACACCAGCCGCCGGCAGATGCTGAGGCC
>JADGNT010000116.1 GCA_017883345.1 Candidatus Solibacter sp.
TACGGGCATGAAGAACCGTGTCATCGCCGCTACCGAGTTCAAAGCTAAATGCTCCGCGCTACTCGATGAAATCGACAATCACGGAGGCACGATTACGGTAACCAGGCGTGGGCGGCCGATAGCCACGATTTCCGCTGCGAAGAAACCGCCGTTTAAATCGCCCGCGGGTATTTTGGCCGGAAAGGTCAAAATCACCGGAGATATTGTCAATTTCGATACCTCGGATCTGTGGGATGCGTTGCGGCGCGATTGAGGACTCAGTCTCTTGAATCCGCGATTTCTCCTCGACACCCACATCGTAATCCGTTGGCTCTCGGATCCCAAGAAACTGTCGCGCGAACAGTGCCGGGTCCTTGATGACGCTGTGCTTAGCGGAGGGTGCGTAGGCGTCAGCGCCATCAGCTTGCATGAAATCGTATTGCTGGCCGAGGGACGAAAGCGGATCGGCGCCGGACGGAACGAGTTGTTCCATGAGTTGGACGCCAATCCCGCGTTTCGGATTATTCCCCTCACCACGGACGTCGCCCGCGAGATGGCAGCGATGGGCGACGCGTTGCGAGATCCGGCGGACCGGGTGATCGTCGCCACCGCCCGCGTCCACCGCCTGCAGCTCCTGACTGCCGACCAGCGGATTATCGAATCGGATCTGGTTGCAGTCATCGAGTAGCGCGGCTGCAACGGGGCCCGCCCCAAAAAGCAAAACCGCCGGTCCGGAAATTCCGGGCCGGCAGCAATTCAGGAATGAACTATGGATTAGTCGCCGAAGCTGCCGACTTCTTCCCGCTCTTCCACTTTCTGGGTAACCGCCTTCGCAACGGGCAGCGGCGCGGGCGCCAGCGACTCGATGCTCACCAACCCCGGACCGGGCTTCTCCTGCAAGACATGCTCGCGGTACAGTTTGGCCATGCGGGCGTTCTCGGCGTCCTGCTTCATCCTGGCGTCGCGCGCCCGGAACTTCTCTTCGCGCGCCGTCTTGGCGATGCCGAGGTTGTCCAGATCGTGCTGGATTTCGTGGGTCACGATGTCTTCGCGCAGCACCATGGCGTGGTCGCGGCTGGGTAGCGGAACGCTCTTGCCGCCGGCGAAGATTTCGTGCTTGCCGTGCTCTTCGTACCACTTGGTAAGCGTGGCGGTCATGTGCATCTTCTCGATGATGTTGCGCCAGCCCACGCCGGTGTTGTAGGCGCAGAAGGAAATTTCACCTTCCTGGGTGGCATACGGAATGATGCACTGCTCGGTGCGGCGGAAGTCGTAGTTGAACAGATCCTGGAACCACATCCCCGCGATGAACAGGAAGTTCCAGCGATCCTTGCGCCGCTTTTCGATGTCGTCCATGGTGCGGTCCTTGCCCACCTTCCCGTAGTTCTTGCCGGTGGCGCCGAAGGTCTTGTCGAGTTTCTTCAGCATGTCGCTGAGTTTGAAGTGCGTGGGCGTTTGGAAGGGGTCGTAATTGCGGGCGAGGGCCAGCGTCATGCCAACCACGGACAGCCACTTCCCGCGTGCGGCATCGTTGATACGGGCCACATCCTTGGCCCAACGGTCGGCATTGAGGAACGCCGTCACCGGGACCCTTTCCTTGGTTTCCTTGTCCACCATCACGGCCATGCCGGTGCCGCAGTTGGGATGGCACCCGCAGCTCAACTGGCCCCAATCGGCTTGCGGACCGTGGGTCAGATCGCTCCAATCGCTGAACGTCGACATGAAGGAAATCGGGAACCAGTCGCGCGCCGGCACGCCGAGGCCGGTCTGGTTCTTGACATCGTGCGCCAGGTGGGAAAGCGTGTAGCGCTGGGCGGCGCGGCGCTCGTCGGTGACGGCTTCATCGCGGCCGGTGAAGCTTACGGGCTGGAACGAGAGGAAGGGAATGCGTTTCGGATTGTCGAGCGCGAACTGCACGATGCGGCCCACCTGCTCGTTGTTGATGCCGTTGATGATGGTGATTACCGGGATGATGTCCACGCCGTTGGTGTACAGGTTTTCGATGGCGCGCAGCTTCACATCGAAGAGGTTGCCCACCTTGCGATGCTCGTTGGCCGCGTTGCCGATGCCGTCGAATTGCAGGTAGGCGTAGCGCAGGCCGGCGTCGGCTGCCTGGCGGCAGAACTCGGGGCTCTTGGCGAACTCGATTCCGTTGGTGGCGGCCTGCACGCTGGTGTAGCCCACTTCGCGGGCGTAGGCCACGGCTTGCAGGAAGTACGGCGAGATGGTCGGTTCGCCGCCGGAGAACTGCACGCTCATCTGGCGCTTCGGCTTGATGGTGACGGCGTTGTCGAGCAGCGTCTTGATGTCTTCCCAGCTCAACTCGTGGACGAACCCGACCTGATTGGCGTCCATGAAGCAGGGATCGCACATCATGTTGCAGCGATTGGTCAGATCGACGGTAAGCACCGAACCGCGTCCGTGGGTGACCGTGCTGCTGCCGTGATGGTGCAGTTTGGCATCGTTGTGCGCGCGGATGTCGCGGCCGGGGAAGACCGCTTCCAGGTGCTTGAAAAACGCGGGATCGATGGCCATCACGTCTTCGAAGTGGCCGTGGATCGGGCAATCCTTCACCATCAGGATCTTGCCGTCGCGCTCGATCACCTGGGCCTTGATCTCGCCGGGTTTGTCGGTATAGAGAACTTCGAGAGGGGTCTTGCCATCCAGGATCTGTTGGCGGATTTCCGGCACGCAGCGCGGGCACAGCGAATCGGTTTCGCGCGGCCAGCCGAGCGGCGGCTTGGTCTTTTCCCAGCTCTTCAGAAGCGGTTTGTCGCTCCACTTCGGGACGAAACTGGGGTTCTGGCCGATCTGATTGAATTTATCGAATACGAACCAGGCCGCACCGGCGGCGTAGACAAGCGCTTTCTCAGCGTATTTAATCGGCTTGTGCATGTTGTTCGGACTCCTCCTGAGTGACTCGGTTCCCTCAATACCCGATAGTGCGCTTTATCAAAGTATAGGAAGGGTCGGGGAGGCGGACTACGGATTGTTATCAAAATGTTGAAATTGTTGGTTGTATGGCACGTGGCGGGGTTGAACGGAGGGATCGGAAACTTAGATTTCGAGCGTCAGGCGGAGGGCGTTGGCGACTTCCGCCATGCGCATGGGCGAGAGGGAACCGGCCAGCGGGCCGGTGTGGCGCAGGCACTCGTGCCTGCCGTGTCGAGACTCGTCTCGACACCTGTTCGCGGCGGTGACATAGTGTCGAAGGCGGGCGTCGGCATGAGTGCCGACGCGGCAGGCATGAGTGCCTGCGCCACATCGCACAGAAACACTTGTGAGAAACGCCGGCTAAGCATGCCTCAGGCCGTCGAGGTCTGCTACGGAAAACTCCCTAGCGATGATTGCGCACTCGGCCTGAACGCCGGGGTCGGCAGCCATGGCAGCCATCTGCGATTCGAACGCGAGAGCGCGGCGGCGGGCGGTGCTGAGTTTAGTGGATTGCTTCATGGTACTCCGCCTAAAACTCCGCGTTGCCCGGGGTTCTGGGGAACGGGATGACGTCGCGGATGTTCTTCATCCCGGTGAGATACATCAGCATGCGCTCAAAGCCCATGCCGAAGCCCGCGTGGTGCACGCCGCCGAAACGGCGCAAATCCAGGTACCACCAGTAGGCCTCTTCCTTGAGACCGTGAGCCGCCATGTCGCGGATGCGCTCTAAGAGCACGTCGTGGCGCTCCTCGCGCTGGCTGCCGCCGATGATTTCGCCGATGCGCGGCGCCAGCACGTCCATGGCGGCCACCGTCCTGCCATCGTCGTTGCCGCGCATGTAGAACGCCTTAATGTCCTTCGGATAGCCGGTGACGATCACCGGCTTGTGGAACACCTCCTCGGTCAGGTAGCGTTCATGCTCGCTCTGCATGTCCACACCCCACTCGGTGGGGAATTCGAAGTTCTTGCCGGATTTCGTCAGCAGCCGGATGGCTTCGGTGTACGTGATGCGCTCGAAGCTCGCATTCACCAGGCCGTCGAGCGTCTTGCGCAATTCCGGGTCGTACCACTTCGCCAGGAAGTCCAGGTCCGCGCCGCACGCGTCCACCACCTGCTCCACCTGGCTCTTGAGGAATGCCTCGGCCAGATCCTGATTGTCGTTGAGGTCGCAGAAGGCCATCTCCGGCTCGATCATGTAGAACTCGGCCAGATGGCGCGGCGTGTTGGAATTCTCGGCGCGGAACGTGGGGCCGAAAGTATAGACGTTGGCGAAGGCGTGGGCGAAAATCTCCGCTTCGAGCTGCCCGCTGACCGTCAGGAACGTGCGCTTGCCGAAGAAATCCTGCGTGAAATCCGGCGCCTTGCCGCTCTTGCCGAGAGCTTCCAGATCGAGCGTGGTCACCTGGAACATGCTGCCCGCGCCCTCGGCATCCGACGCCGAGATCACCGGCGTGTGCACGTACAAAAACCCGCGATCCTGGAAGAATTTGTGGATGGCGACTGCCAGCGCGTTGCGCACCCGGAACACCGCGCCGAAGGTGTTGGAGCGCGTGCGCAGATGCCCCAACTCGCGCAGCGTCTCCAGCGTGTGTTTCTTCTTTTGCAGCGGGTAGTGCTCCGCGTCCGCCGTGCCGTGGATGTTCAGCGCCAGCGCCTTCAACTCCACCGCCTGCCCTTTGCCCATGGACGCCACCAGTTCGCCCTCCACGCTGATGCAGGCGCCGGTGGTGATCTTGGCGATTACGTCCTCTGGGACCACGCTCGTCTCGAGCACGATTTGCAGGTCCACGGGCGAAGACCCATCGTTGAGCTGGATGAAGTGGACGTTCTTGCTGTCGCGGCGGGTTTTCACCCAGCCCCGGGCGGTGACGCGTTCTCCGGGGGAGCGTTTCAGCAGGCTCCGTACGTAGCTGTCTGGTTGAATCATGGCGATCGTCGTTGCGCGCTTACTGCTCTTCCAATCGGGCGAAAACCTGGCAGGCGGTCTCCAACAGGTGCGGGTTGTCGCCGCGGTCCTTCAGTTCCAGCACCAGCGGGTACCGGTCTTCGCGGCTGCGCAGCAGCTCCATGGTCTGCTTCCAGTCGATGGTGCCGCCTTCAGAGGAGACCAGCGGGAAGAGGTGGTTGTCGTCCTTGCCGTTGTTGTCGTGCACGTGGGTGGAGCGGATGCGCTCCTGCATCAGTTGGAATTCGTGCGGTACGCCCGCGCCCATGTTGGCGTGGCCCGTATCGAACACGTAGTTCAAGCCGACGTGGGTCAGTTCCTCGAACTGGATCAGCTTTTCGGCGCTGGAGAGTTCGTTGGGAATGTTCTCCAGCAGAATCTCCACGCCGCGCCCGCGGGCGAACAGGTTGAGTTCTTCGAGCGCGCTCCAGGCGGCGTCGAACTTGCGCATGTCGAACTCCTCCCCGCCCACCCCTATGTGCTGGATCAGGTACTGGAAAGGGATGGTTTCGGAGATCTCTAGCGCCCTCTTGATCTCATCCACCATGTGCAGGCGCGAGCCCTTCACCGGTTCAGTGATGCTGATCACGGCGTGCGGTCCGGAGCGGCCCCAGATCTCATCGTTGTACATGGGCGAGTGCAGCGAGTGGAGCTTCAAGTCGGAATCGCGGAACCAGTGGCCGAGTTCGGCGATCTGCGCCTTATCGCGATAATCCAGGTGCTGGCGCGCGCAGAAAATTTCTACCGCGGGGATTCCGGCCTGCTGAATTCTACCGAGCAGCGCCGACGTCAGCCGGTGATTGACGAACAAATGCGTGGAGAGTACGTGATTCATCTTGTGTTCACTTGAGAGTTCGTCGCAGCACTGTAGCGTAGCCTTTCAGGCGGGGTGCCCTCTGGGCCCGCCCCCATTGGTGGGGGCATTCTTTCCTGGCTTCGCTGGTGCACTTCTGAAATGGCATGCCTAGTGTCCTTCCGCCGTACCGTCGGTACGGGGATCGGGCGCGCCTTCCAGCCATCCGTTGTTCCAGCGGATGGCCGCCGCCTCGCCCTGCGCGTTGACGCGCCTCACCACGTAGCCGCGCTTTTCGAGTAGCGCCACGGTGTCCGGCGAGAAGCCCGGTTCCATGCTGAGTACATCGGGCATCCACTGATGGTGGAAGCGCGGCCAGTTGACCGCGTCCTGCACGTTCATGCCGAAATCCAGCACGTTGACGATGACTTCGAGCACCGTATTGATGATGGTGGGCCCGCCCGGCGACCCCACGGCGAGCACCGGTTTGCCATCCTTTAGCACGATGGTGGGCGTCATGGAAGAGAGCGGCGTCTTGCCCGGCGCGATGGCGTTTCTCTCGCCCTGAATCAGGCCGTACATATTGGCTTCGCCCGGCTTGGGCGCGAAATCGTCCATCTCGTTGTTCAATAGAAAGCCCAGACCGGTGGCCGTCACCTTGCTCCCGTAACCGCCGTTCAACGTGTACGTCACCGCCACTACGTTGCCCTCCGCGTCGGCCACCGTATAGTGCGTAGTCTCCATGGATTCATGCCCGTCGAACACGGTAGCCTTGATCTGGCTGGAGGGCGTGGCGCGCTCCGGGTCGATGGACGCGCGCTGCCGGGCGATGTACTTGGGGGAGAGCAGGGCGGTCAGCGGCAGCTTGACGAAATCGGGATCGCCCAGGTGTTCGGAGCGGTCCGCGAAGTAGCGGCGCATCGCCTCCGCCATGTAGTGGACCACGCTGGCCGAACCGGCGCCGCCCTTTTCGTAGCCGGTAGTGTCCAGCATGCCGAGCATTTGCAGAATGCCCACGCCGCCCGAACTCGGCGGCGGCGCGGTGACGATGGTGTAGCCGTGATACGCGCCGGTGAGCGGCGCGCGCTCATGCACCGTGTACTTCTTCAGGTCGGCTTCGGTGACGAGTCCGCCGTGCGCCGCCATGTCCTTGGCCAGCAGACGCGCCGTCTCGCCCTCGTAGAAATCCTTCGAGCCGAGTTTCTCTACACGCTCCAGGGTGCGCGCCAGTTCGGGCTGCACCAGAAGTTCGCCGGCTTCGTAGAACTTTCCGCCCTTCAGAAAAATGCGGTTGGATTCCGGGAAGCCGCTCAGACCGCGCGTTCCGCGCAGCGATTGGGCCAGGCCATACGACACCGGAAAGCCCTTCGCCGCCAGTTCCACCGCGGGATGCACCAGTTCCGCCCACGGCTTCTTGCCGTACTTCTGGTTGGCGTACTCCAGGCCGCGCACCGTGCCCGGCACGCCCACCGCGCGGTAACCGGTCACCGAGTCCTCGGTGGCCTTGCCGGCGCCGTCCAGGTACATGTTGCGCGAGGCAGAGAGCGGGGCGCGTTCGCGGAAGTCGATAAACGTGGTGCGACCGTCGGCCAGGCGGATCAGCATGAAGCCGCCGCCGCCGATGTTGCCCGCGCTGGGGTGGGTCACCGCCAGCGCCAGTCCCACGGCCACCGCGGCGTCGATGGCGTTGCCGCCGTTCTTCAGAACTTCGAGCCCCACAACGGTAGCGTGGCGTTCGCGCGAGACCACCATGCCGTGGCGCGCGCGCACCGGCTGGGCGGCCCACCCCGGCACGGACGCCGCGATCAGCAGCAGAGCTAACGTGTGGCGCATACACTCGATTCTACTATGCGGCCCCGGCGAGGACACTGGTTGCCTTCCGCACCGTGGCCAGGCGCTTTCGCCTGCCAATCGATTGTTTCACAGCCTGCTCACGCGCGCGGCTCCGATCCGAGCCGCCACCGGGGTACCCTCCGGGTCGGGAGCGATTGCCTCTGATTTTGCTGCACGCCGGCGGAACTTGCGCTACCGCGCGAGTTCCACCAGCTTGCGCCCGCAGATCATGCTGGCCTCATGCTTGTTGCCGCCGGGACCCTGCCAGTGGGTCTCCAGACTGAGCCATCCCTTGTAGCCATCGCCCGCCAGGGCGTCCACCTGCCCGCGCCACCCGACCACCCCATCGCCGATGGCGCACCACACCGGCTTGTGCCCGTCCATGGTGCAATCCTTGGCATGCACGTGTTGAATTCGCGACACCGGCAGCTTGCCGTAGCCTTCGGGGAAAGCCTTCTCGCCGGACACGACGGCGTTGGCCGGGTCCCAGACCACTTTCAGATTGGGGTGATCGAGCGCGGCCAACACCCGCGCGGTCTCCGCCCCGGTAGCGATATTGCAGGCGTGCTCGTTTTCCAGGCCGATGATCACACCGTGTGGCGCGGCCTGATCGGCCAGGGCGCGCAAGGCTTCCACGATGCGGCGGAAGCAGACTTCCGGATCCACCGTGCGCCAGTACGAGAACACGCGGATGATGCGCGCGCCAGTCCGCCCCGCAATCTCCAGGGCGCGCGCCGTGAGCCGGGGCTGATCGGCGAACGTATGTTTGGCGGCGAACATATCCTGCTGGAAGCGGGCATCGACTTCCGGCGAGTCGGGCAGCACGCACTTCAACAGCGGCGACGCGATGGAGAGAATCTCCAGGCCCGCGCCGCGCACGATGGCGATGGCGCGGTCCAACTCCTCATCGCTCAGGTCGACGATGTTTTTGCCGAACACCATGCGGAGTTCGGCGCCCGTCATGCCAAGTTCGGTCATGGAGCGGACGGCGATTTCGATATCCGGCGAGAACTCGTCGGTGATGGCGGCGACTGGAAAATGTGCGGGCATGAAAGCTCATTATAAAGCGCGGTAGTGCGAGAATAGCAAGGATGCCAAGGATTGCAACTTCGGTGGAAATGGTGCCGCGCTCGCGGATCCGGGAACTGGCCGAGATTGCCATGACCATGGACGGCGTCCTGCGCCTGTACTTCGGCGAGAGCAATCTGCCCACCCCGGAGTACATTAAACAGGCCGCCAATCGGGCTCTGGCCGACGGGTACACTTTCTACACGGAGAATGCCGGCTTGCCGACACTGCGCCGCGCGCTGGCCGATAACTACCGCCGCCTGCACGGTGTGGCTTTGGACCCCGCCGGCGAGATCGTGGTCACCGCGAGCGGTGTGCAGGCGCTGAACCTGGGGATTCGCTGCGTGCTGGATCCGGGCGATGAAGCCATCGTGCTGACCCCGGCGTGGCCCAACGGACCTTCCAGCATCATGATGGCGAATGCCACGGTGCGCCAGGTGCCGCACCCGCTGGTGGGGGGGCGCTACACGGTGGATTTCGAAGCGCTCGAAGCGGCGGTTACGCCGCGCACGCGCCTCTTGCTGTATACGTCCCCCTCCAATCCGCTGGGTTGGGTGGCCACGGACGAAGAACAACAGGGCCTGCTCGACTTCGCGCGGCGCCACGGTCTCTGGTTGATGGCCGACGAAGTCTACGACCGCCTGTACTACGCTGGCGAAGAGTTGGGCGAGCCCGTGCCTTCCGTGCTGCGCAAGGCCACGCGCGACGACGCGGTAATGGTGGTGCATTCGTTTTCCAAGACCTACTGCATGACCGGTTGGCGCGTGGGGTGGCTGGTGGCGCGCCGCGACCTCGCGGAGAAGGCTACCCAGTTGAACGAATTCATCGTCTCGCACGCGCCCACGTTCGCCCAGAAGGCTGCCGAGACCGCGCTCGCCGAGGGCGAAGGCGAACTACGGCGCATGCTGGAGCGTTTGAAGGAAAATCGCGACCTTTGCCTGGACGCGTTGCGCGGCTTGCCCGGCGTGACGGTCCCCAAGCCGGACGGCGCGTTCTACCTGTTCCCGCGGGTTGCGGGGCTGACGGATTCTTTCGCGTTCTGCCGGAAGTTATTGGAGGAGACGCGAGTGGGCCTGGCGCCGGGTGTGGCGTTCGGCGCCGGCGGCGAGGGTTCCTTCCGCATTTGCTACGCGGCGGAGCGCAGTATCCTGGAATTGGCTATGGAGCGGTTGACGAAGTTTTTGCGTTCCTACGCTTGATGATTGGAGACCCAAATGATCAGAGGATTCAAAGAATTTCTGCTGAAGAACAACGTGCTGGCGCTGGCCGTCGCGGTCATCGTCGGCGGAGCGGTCGGGAAGGTGGTGTCTTCGCTGGCTGCCGACATTCT
>JADGNT010000845.1 GCA_017883345.1 Candidatus Solibacter sp.
TTCCTCGAACTCCATGACGCGTTTCGGATCGGGCATTTCGTGAATCCGGTAGACGGAGGCGATGCCGGCATGTTCCAGGTGTCCGGCGACGCACTCGTTGGCCGCCAGCATGAATTCCTCGATGATGCGGTTGGCGATATTGCGCGGCGCGCGCGTGACGCCGGTCATGGCGCCCAATTCGTCGAACTCGATGAGAGGTTCCGGCAGGTCGAAATCGATGGAGCCGCGGCGCACGCGCTTCTTGTTGAGCACCAGCGCGAGTTCCTGCATCAGCTCGAAGCGCGCCACCAGCGGCTGATAGCGTTGGCGCATGGCGGCGTCGCCTTCCAGCAGCAGGTGGACGTTGGTGTAGGTCATGCGCTCGGCGCTACGGATCACGCCGGCGGTGAACTCCTGGCCCACCACCTCGCCATGATGATCGATCTCCATCAGCGCGGAGAGCACCAGGCGATCCACGTGGGGGACGAGCGAGCACAGGTTGGTGGAGAGCTCGTAGGGCAGCATGGGGACGGCGCGATCCGGGAAGTAAACGCTGGTGCCGCGCAGTTGGGCTTCCAGATCGATGGGCGTTCCGGGGCGCACATAGTGGCTGACGTCGGCGATGTGGACGTGCAGGGCGAAGTTGCCGTTAGGGAGGCGACCGACCCAGACGGCGTCGTCGAAATCGCGCGCCGTCTCGCCATCGATGGTGACGATCGGCATGTCGCGGAAGTCGCGGCGCCCCTCGATGTCGGCCTCGGCGACCCGAGCGGGCATCGCCTGCGCCTGCTCGATGACCTCGGGCGGGAACTGGTGGGGCAGGTGGTGCTTGCGGATGACGATCTCCACGTCGACGCCAAAATCGTCGGGGTGGCCGAGGATTTCGACCACGCGGCCGACCGGGGACGCGCCGCGCTCGGGATACTCCAGCAGTTCGACGTTGACCACCATGCCGTCCAGTTCGGCGACGCTCGCCACGTTGGGCGCGGTCACCCCGATGCGGTCGAGCGTGGGGGCGCCGGCGGGCGGGAGTTCCATGCCGTCTGGAATATCGATCCACTGATGAATCCGGCCATCGGCGGGCACCACGTAGCCGCCGCGCCGGCCGATTTTGAATTCGCCGACCACGGTGGGATGGGCGCGCTTCAGCACCTTGACGATGTCGCCATCGGCGCGGCCGCCGGCCTCGATGCGCGCGATGCGCACGATCACGCGGTCGCCATGCATGGCCTTTTCGGCGGCTTCGGGGGAAATGAAGATGTCGCCGGCGATGCCTGGAATCGGACGTTCGGAGATTAAAAACCCATAACCATCGCGATGCAGATTGAGGCGGCCCACGGCGAATTCGCGGGTGCGCGCGGTGACCACGTATTGGCCGCTCTTCAACTCAATCAGCTCGCCGCGCGCGGTGAGGCGCGTGAGCGCGGCTTCCAACTCATTGCGGCTGTCACCTTTAGCCCCCAATTCGCGCAACAGTTGTTTGAAGTTGGCCCGCGAGTGCGGCAACTGGGAGATGTGGGCTACAATTGCCGCGTCGTTCATCATAGTTCCAATTTTATTGTAACGGGTGGCAAATTACCGCCGTCAGTAGTAGGCTGAACAAAGCAGGGACAGACGGGGCTGACAGCGAATTTCCGGCAAACTGCGCCGGAAATTCATGTCAGTCTCGTCAGTCCCCGGGCTGGAAGAGTACGGCGCAGGCTGGGGCACCTACGGGTCCTCCGCACGCCAGGTTTCGGAACCGGGCAGAATGGGAAGCTGCTCGCACTTGTGTCGTACGGGAGTTCCCAAATGAAGCGTCTTCTGCTGTGGCTCGTGCCCCTGGCGTTGTTCGCCGGGCAGGCCCGGTACGCCCGTCTGGGCGAGTATGAGGGAAAGGTCGAAGTCCAACTCCGCGCGGGCGACCCCTGGAGCGCCGCGGAGCGCAACCTGCCGCTGGCCGAATCGGCATGGCTGCGCACCGGCGCGTCCTCCCGGCTCGAAATCGAACTCGACGAGGGCAGCGCGTGGCGTCTGGGACCGGAATCGCAAGTCGAGATGTCCGATTATGCGCGGCTCTCCACCGGCCAGCGTCTCACGGTGCTCTCGCTGGATCGCGGCGTGGCGTACTTCACGGGCGAGCCTGGCGCCGCGGACACGCTGACGCTGGTAGTGCCGGGCGCGCAGGTGACGCTGGTGCGCGGCGCGCGCGTGCGCTTGCAGGTGGACGCCGCGGTGAGCCGGATTTCGGTGATTGAAGGCGTGGTGCGGCTCTCCTGCCCGGTGGCCGAGATCGATGTCCGGGAAGGCCAGACGGTGCGCGTGGAGCCAGCGAACGCGGCGCGCTTTGGGTTGGACCGCGAGGTGCCCGCCATGGAACTGGACCGCTGGAACGAGGATCGCGATAAAGCCCTGGCGGCATCGTCGTCCGGATCGCACGTCGCGCAACGCTATGGAGTGGCGGATCTGGATGGCGCTGGAGTTTGGGTGCAGACGGATCTGGGCGCGGTGTGGAAGCCGAAGGTGGGGGAGGGTTGGGCGCCGTTCCAGAATGGCCGCTGGCGCTGGTACGATGCGCTCGGCTACACCTGGGTCAGCGACGAAGCCTGGGGCTGGATTCCTTACCATCACGGCCGCTGGACGCGCCAGGGCGACCTCGGCTGGGTCTGGGTGCCGGCCGCAACGCCAGCGTTCAAACCGGGCGATGTCTACTGGCTCTACAACGCGAAGCTGGCGGGATGGGGCCCGCTCGGGCCGGGCGAAGACTGGCTGCC